>JAIRRJ010000076.1 GCA_031256035.1 Treponema sp.
AGTCAACAGTCAACAGTCAACAGTCAACAGTCAACAGTCAACAGTCAACAGTCAACAGTCAACAGTCAACAGTCAACAGTCAACAGTCAATTATACACCTAATCTAAATAACCGTGTCAAGCCCCCTACGGGGCGCGAACCTATGGTTCGATGGCTCTTTCAAGGAATTGATTATCTGCCCGCTATCGCGGGCGGACGGGTCAAGTACACAACAGTAAAGTACACCCGACAGTGCGCCTACTTAACAAAGCATTTTTCACGAAAATCTATTATTTCTCAACAATCAACTGTATTTTATGCTGCCGTTGGCGGCGTTAAAAGAACATATCGTATGGATATGGAATACATTTTTGAGGAGGACGGAAAATGAAAAAAATCATCTTCGTCTTGGGGTGTCTGGCTTTGTTTGCATTTGCAAGCTGCACATCGGCACCTCCGCAAAATTATTTTGAGCCGTTTGGGGTTACAACCAATCCAGTCGGCTCAAAAGTGGGAGAGGCTTCGGATTCCGAAGGAGGAATTCTTCAAGCCGCTCAAAACGGTGGGATAACCCGTATTGCCACCGTTGATATCAGACACCGCCTTGAGACGGTTATGGGCGTGAGGGTATACACGAAAGCTTTTATCGTGTGCGGGGAATAGGGGGAAGAAACATGAAGCATATACTTTTAGTTCTTTTCTGCGGCCTGTTGTTTTGGGGATGCTCAACACAAACGGTAGTCACGTACAAAATACTCGCTGTTACAGAAAATCCCGTAGGCTCTAAAGTCGGCCAGATCGATCAGGTGCAAGGCGGTATAATGGAAGCCGCAAAAAACGGCGGTATCACTTTGATAAACACTGTGTCCAAACAGAACACTGACAAGTATACCACATATTATTGGCCTCTTTTGTTTGTTTGGGCAGGTGGGACACAATACACACTCCATACATTTCATAAAGAGGAAATCATCGTAACCGGTGATTAAAAAAGGAGAAAAAATGAAAACAATTGCGTTTATATTGCTGACCGCGGTAATTCTGTCTTTTGCCGCCTGCTCCGGCATTCCCTTCATCATTGAAAAATATGAGCCGCAGGCTGTAACCGCTAACCCGATAGGGTCTAAGGTTGGAACAGCGCCTTGCTCGCCAACCGGCATTCAGGAAGCGGCGAACAATGCGGGAATTACAAGGATCGCTACTGTTGACATCAAAACAGTGTATGACGGAAAGACAAAGACAACCACCCAAATGTATGTGGTGAGCGGAGAATAAACATCTGTTGGGGCGGTATTGCCATCTACGGTAACGCCGCTCCATTAAAGGATTTTAAAAATGAAAAATGCCGGTGCATCAGGAATGATTGTGTTGATCACTGTCTTACTATTATTAGGCTGTATTACAGCGCCGTCTGCGAGTCCGGGCATCTGGGTTGCCGGAATATCTGAAACCTTGACAAGGTACTATATTCCAGCAACAAAATGGCAGGAAGAAGCTGACCGTTTAATAATGTGCCGCCCCGACATGACATACATAAACGAACCCGGCAGAGCGGTTGTATGCAACATATCATTTCTAATGAATGATGCGGTTCCAACAGAAATTACATCACTTTCTTTTTCGGCAGACAGCGGAATTTATCCCCTAAATGATGTCAGCTTAATGTTTGTCCGCACTGAATACAAAGAACAGCGGATAACATCAACAATAGAAATAAGCGAACTGTTACATCTGTTTCAATCCGAAAAAATAATGCTGAATGCTGTTATTGACTCGGTGGAATACACATTCAGACCGGATAAAGAGTTTATGTTATACCGCAGTCAATTTTTGGAACAAATACACTAAACAGAGATTATCGCCGCCGTTGGCGGCTTCGATTGGGCGGGTGCCATCGAACCTGCGGTTCGGCACCTACGCTATATATGGAGATGGTGTCGCTACATGTAGTGTAGGTGCCTGGCACCATATGCGACCGCCGTGGAAGCCTCATAACGTTGGCGACAATCATCGCTAACCTTAGCGAGGGACGCCAGCAAGCTTAGTTGGTGATCGCCAACAAGGCGAGGGGAAAAGCATGCAAGGTTTTACATCATTTGGAGGATGAAATGAAACAAAACAGATTTGTTAAGAAACTACTTTTTACTGCATTTTTCTTCTCTTTTTTTTGCTATGTGGCTTCAGCCGATGAAATTATGGATGAAATAACATTGGAATTACCTTTAATTACCACTCAGGCAAATAAAATGATCATAAGTGATTTTTCTAACATAATGTTCTATATGTCAGCAGCGTATCAGGAGAACGAACTGGATGACGATATTATGGCAGTTAGCATGGGCACTTCGTTATTAGGACCTTTGGAACTTTCGGGTCAGGTATCGTTTTCTTATATAAAATACATTAACGACTGGATTTATGTGCCATTTTTGGTGTCCGGTACAGCATTTGATTTTATTTCTTCAGAATATCCTAAAGGGAGTTTATTTGCTGGAAGCGGTATTATTATTACCAATCGCTTTTTTATGCTGGGGCTTATGAGCGGTCTTTTACTTGATAGCAATACTTCAAAATTATTCGACTTTGGGGTATTTCCAATATTAAATACTTCTGAATATCCATATCTCAGCATTATAGAGAAAATTTACGGATTTTTGTACAGTAACGAAGAAAATATCGCAGATATAAAACTTGATAAGTTAAACTATTTGCTTGGCATTACCTTCAAACGATTCCGTGTTTTGTCTGTTTTGGAAGTGTATATCCGTAATGGTTATAATGATTTCAGACCAGAATATGATCTTTCCAATATAGGTGTGAAAATAGGTCAGCTGGGAGGATTAGTAGGCGATAGTCATGTATTTACCATAGACAGTAATTCCAAAATTTACAGAACAAATGTCTATGGTTTACGGATCGGAGGCGAACGTTTTATTGTTGATCTTAATTTTTTAACAATTGAAGATCTTGAAACACCTATTTATGACCCTTGGAATAAGGATCTTTGGGGTAATGAAATAATAATAGGGTATAAGAATTATGACTATCCAATCAGCTGGCTTGAAGGTTTTCCTTCTGTTACGTTCAATTTTCGTAATGTTTTTGATACAAATGGAAGCATTTTTGTGCGGTTCAATAGCCTCAACAGCGCACATACTCTGGCATTGCCATTTATTCCAGACATAGGAATGGTAGGTCAGTTTAAAGACTGGGCATTGATTGCTACATGGATGTTCCCTGCCGGTTTTTCTTTTTCGTTCAGAATTATTAGCGACCGTTGGTCATGGTGGTAATAAAAAGGGTGGCTGATACTTTTTTCAAGGAAGAAAAACCACGGAGGAACACGGAGTTTAAACGGGATTTTCGCCTTTTCCCTCCGTGAAACTCCGTGGTTAAATTCTTCTTCCTTTGTGAGAGGGGCAGTGAGCAATCAAGAGGAAATGATCGTAATGATTGCATCAATGACCGTACGGACTCTGTCTTCAGCTAGATGTCCGGCAACGGAAAGAATGATGTTTTTGTCAGCGGTAAATATTTTATTCGTGTTGAGGGGTTTAATACCCCGCCCTTCAGGGCGCTTAAAAAAGGTATTAAACCCCGAATACAAATACTATTTAAGAACAACATACCCCGTCCCTTCAGGGCGGGGTTGTTGATTGGGGCGAATAAAGCTATCAACCGGCAGACTGCCTGAGACAAAATCATGCGTACCCAAAGGAAGCGCGAAGGGGTCGGATTTGAGTTTACTGGTTATTTGGCAAACAATAATGTCATCCCCCGGCATGTCCGCAATTACAAAAGCCGGACGCTTCCTATTGCCGGATAGATCGGTGAACGGAAAAGGGATAATAACAATATCGCCTTTTACAAACTTGCCCATGCTTCGTCCTCTTCCGGCGTGTCCCAGTCTTTTGACAAAGAAGCCTCGCTCATCAGCATGGTCTCTTGTATTTGTGAAAGCCTGCGCTGTTTTATCCATGCCACAAAATCAACTACTTCGCCGACACAATTTGCCGGAAGCGTCTGGATTTCCTGTAATAAAACAGTATGTTCAGTCATGGCTCACTCTCCATACAGCTTGAGTTATGGTCATTAAGGAAAGCATAGCATGAAAATTATAGAATTACAACTGAACGCAGATACAAATAAACAACGACAATGACTAAACATTTCCGCGCTCTTTTTTTCTTGGCGTCTTTGCGAGAGATCTTCTTTCGAGTAATTTAGCGAACGTAGGTTCGATTACAGTGAATAGAGTGTCAAAATTGCGGACGCACCCAAAGGAAGGGAAGTTTTTCCTGCTGTTCAACCGGTTTAAGTTCAACATGATCGCAGGTTACAATTGTAGCGCCAATGTAACGGGCGGTCGCCACGAGAATGGTGTCGGCAAGTATAACATTAAAAAGGAAAAGAGCAAGGGAGTCCAAGATATCGAAACAGGAGTTCGTGGTAAAAAAACAGACTCTTCCCTGTGTGAGGCTCTTTTGCGGGTACTTGCTTTAGGCCGGCAAGAACTTTTTCAATTTCCTGATTAATTCCGTCATCTCAAGCGGTTTTCCAAGATGGCCGTTCATTCCCGCGGCAAAACACTTTTCAATGTCTTCCCTGAAAACATTGGCTGTCATGGCTATTATCGGGATGTCTTTTCCTCTGCCGCCCAGAGCGCGGATACGCCTGGTTGTTTCATAACCGTCCATTTCCGGCATGTGGATATCCGTCAAAAAAAGATCGTATTTACCGGGATTCGCCTTGAACATTTCCAACGCGGCTTTTCCGTTATGCGCACAGTCAATTGTAATGCCGGTTTTTCCCAGCATTGACAAAAGTATATCACGGTTAATTTCAATGTCTTCTGCGGCAAGGATGGTATTGGCGGAAAAAATATTTTCCTGCCGGAGATTTTCTTCCGGTTCAGTGTTCTCTTCTTCCAATGACAGTTCAACCACGAAATCAGAACCTTTGCCCGGCTCGGACTCAAACCATATTTTTCCGCCCATGAGTTCCACAATGTTTTTTGTGATGACAAGGCCAAGTCCGGCGCCGCCGTAGCGCCGGGAAATGCTTACATCGGCCTGCTCAAAGGGGGTAAAGAGCCGCTTTTTCTGCTCTTCGTTTATGCCGATCCCCGAATCAATTATGTCAAAACGTATTTTGCATTTTTCATTCCTGGCAAGCACACGCGCCATGAAGGTAATTGTTCCGTTTTCCGGCGTAAACTTAACCGCGTTGGAAAGAATGTTCGACAGCGCCTGAACGAGATGCTGTTCATCTGCGATTACCCGGACCGGTATGTCCGGGTCAATGCTTACAATGAAATTCTGCTTTTTTTCATTGACCTTGAATTCAATCATGTGCGTTACGTGTTTTATCATTCTGTCAAAATCAAACTCCATCATAGACAGCTCGAATTTGCCGGCTTCGATCTTTGACATATCAAGGACATCATTGATAATCCCCAAAAGGTGCAGGGAGGCTTCGTTGATTTTTGAGAGGCAGTGTTCCGTTTTGTTTTGTTCGCCGGAATCCCGTGCAATGGTTGTCATTCCGATGATGGCGTTCATGGGTGTACGCATCTCGTGGCTCATTCTGGAAAGGAAAGAAGTCTTTGCCTGATTTGCAGCTTCCGCCTGTTCCTTGGCGGTAACAAGGGCTTTTTCGGTATCCGCCTTTACCAAAAGATTTACCATGGCGCCGGCGGCAAGCAGCATTATCTGCGCATCGCCGTCCTTCCAGATGCGCCATTCGCCGTATTGCTCAATTCCCATTACGCCCCAGAATTTGCCGTAGACATTGATGGGAACATAAATACAGGCTTTTAGTTCCGGCAGCATCAGCTTTTCCGCAAGTTCAGGATTGTTTTCCAGATTGCTGCAAGCAAGGTATACATCCCCCCTGATAAAAAAGGTATCGTAGAAGATATTTCCCTTTACAAAATCAATTTCCTTTCCGGGCAGGGGTTTTAATTTAAGTTTCGGATCGCTCCATTCGTATTCGTAAGAAATGGTATTGTTTTCCTTATTTAAGCGGGCAATGGACGCACGGCTGACTTTCATGGACATGATTGTCATCAAAAGGGCGTTATGGATTAAAACATCGGTTTCATCCGTGGTTCCGAAGCTCTGAGAAATGGCGGTAACAAGTTCGTGCTGTAACCGTTTTCTTTCAAGAGCGGATGCTTCTTCCTGCGCCCGGAGGGTTTTTTGGCGTAAACGCCGTAAAACGAGGAAAAAGGCGCAAGTTGCAATAATGGCGTAAGTGCAGGTTGTTACCAGCAAAACAACATTCAATGGGCGGCTCCGTGTTTTTAATAGCATATTTCTACCGAATTGTATACGAACATATTCCAAAACCCTGTTGATTTCGTTATAATGGTATTAATGTTGGATCCTTTTGCCGGAATAAAGACAGTTTTCTATGATTTGGGCGTTTTTGCGCGGACTCTGAAGGGAGTCGGCGCATTTATCAGTCATGGACAGGCTTCTTTTAAGATACTTATCATGCAGATTCTCTTTACATTTGTTCAGGCTATGGGAATATCAACCCTCTTGGCGGTGGGGATAGGGGCGGCTGTCAATATAATCGGCATACCTATGCTGACCCAGTTTAACCAGCAACAGTTGGTTTACCGGCTGCTGATTACCATTATAACTCTGGAATTGGGGCCGCTTTTGACCGCTTTTATCGTTATTGCCAGGTCGGCAACGGCAATTGCCACCGAAATTGCCGGAATGGTGATTTCCCATGAAATCGAGGCTTACATTTCAGTTGGTGTTGACCCGATTGAACATCTTGCAGTTCCCAGGTTTCTGGGGGTTACCGCTTCTGTGGTTTTGTTGAATATTTATTTTTCGGTTTTTGGGCTGGCGGGTTCGTTTGCCGTTGCCCAGATTTTCAACCCCATGCCGGCGGATTATTATTTCGGCAACCTCTTAAATCACTTTTATATACAGGATTTGTTTATCTCCATTGTAAAGAGCATCGCTTTTGGAACGATTATTTCCATTGGAGCTGTGATTCAGGGCTTTTCGGTTGAACGCGCCACTACCGAGGTTCCGGTTGCCGGCCTTAAAGCGGTGAGCAAAGCCTTTGCGCTCTGCATAGTAGTGGCTATTCTTTTATCCGCGTTGTACTATATGGTGTTGGCATAATGGCTGAAATTATTGAGCTAAAAAACGCCGGTTTCTCAGCCCAGAACCGGAAAATACTTCAGAATGTTTCGATTAGCTTTGAAGCATCCAAAGCTACTGCCATTGTGGGACCTTCGGGCGGGGGAAAAAGCACATTATTAAAACTTGCGGCGGGCCTCCTGGTACCTGACCAAGGGGGAGAAGTTTTGTATAATGGGAAAAACATAGCGCACATGAACCGCGCCGAAACTCTTGAGTTTCGCCGGGAAGCGGCGTTTGTTTTTCAGGATTCCGCTTTGTGGGCAAATCAGAACCTGTTCCAGATACTGGAGCTTCCCCTGAGGATACATTTCCCGGAGATGACCAAAAAAGAACGGGAAAAACGGATTAAATCAGCGGTTGCGGAAGCGGGCTATAAAAAAGATTTGGGCGTAAGGCCTTCCCAGCTTTCGATGGGTGAACAAAAATTGATTGCCTTTGCGCGAGCCATGCTTTGCAGCCCCACACTGCTGTTCCTTGATGAGTGGACTGAATCGCTGGATGAAACCGCCAGGGACCATCTTGTAAATTTGGTCAAAATCAGGCGGCGTGAAAAGGCTTCGATATTGTTTGTGAGTCATGATTTACGGACAATAAAAGATGTTGCCGATGATGTGATTATCATTGTCGACGGTACGGCTACATTTGCGACATCAATAGATCTTATTGTCGATAATGCTGTGTTTTAGTTATTATTTGAGGATGGCGTTATGAAATTTTCAATTCGATTTGCGGATCAGATTGTGGGCTTTTTTGTCATACTTGCCCTGGCAATTCTGGTTTTTGTGGTCATTATGCTGGGAAAAAGCCAGCGCTGGTTTTCACGGGACAGCCAGTACAGAACCTATTTTACTTCTGCGGCTGGTTTAAGCCCAAACATGGCGATACAGTACAAAGGGTTCACCATCGGGAATGTTAAGACTATTCAGCTTTCAGGGGACGACAAGGTCGAAGTTTTCTTTACTATCTTTGAAGAACACCATCACAGAGTTAGAGAAGGCTCGCTGGTAGAAGTTCAGTCAAGTCCGTTGGGAAGTTCATTTATTTTTCATCCCGGAATTGGAACTGAACTGGTTCCGGAGTGGGAGGTTATCCCTGAGGTTAACACCCCGGAAGCCAGGCAGTTGATAGCGGCAGGGCTGGCGATACGCGCCGACTCAAGCGACAGTATCGGTAATGCCATTAATCAGGCGAATAATCTGCTTACTTCACTGAATGATACCCTTGCCATGGTTAACGAAGCCCTTTCCGGATCCGACCAGTCTTCACTTGGCCGCACTCTGGGCAATGTTGAAAAAACCACCGAAAACATTACTGACCTTACTCAGACTCTTTCCGATGATATTGGCGAAGTATTGGCCAGGATCACTCCCATTTTGGAAGATGTCGGAAAAATTACGGATAAAGCCTCCGGACCTTCAAGCATGGTTATGTCAGCTCTGGAAACAGACGGCCCTGTTTATCAGAATATTGTTTCTGTTCTTGATTCTGTTTCAGGTATAATAAAAAATCTGGAAAAAACAACAGATTTTGTTCCCGCTCAGCTTCCCCAGATTGCAGTTCTTCTGTCCGATCTGCACGGCGCCCTTACAAAAGCTGAAGAACTTATGACAGCTCTTACCAACAATCCTCTGTTGAGAGGAGGAGTTCCCGTACGAATGGAAACAGGACCGGGAGCCGCAAATCCCAGAAATCTGGAATTCTAACGGAGTCAGTATGACGGAGTCATTTATGAAAAAAGTTGTTATTTTGCACATAACGTTAATGATTGTATCTTTAATGATTGTGTCCTGTTCTTCGCAGCCGAAGAATCCGGGCGATATTTATGTTTTGCGCAATCAGGCAGAAAAGGAACTTGATGTGGGCAATAGGGAAGCCGGCCGGGGCAATTTCGAAGCTGCGCTTCTTATATTAAACGAATGTAAACGCAAGGCGGTTCTTACTGACGATCCGGGGCTGTTAATCCGAAGCGGACTTTCCCGCGGCAATGTTCTTTTTTCTCTGGATAGCAGAGACGAGGCTTTTTCAGAATGGGAACAATCCATCGCTCTGGCGCAAAAATACGAAGACAGAGAACTTTTATCTGTCAGCAGGATTTATAATGCGAGGGGAAAACTTATTTCTAACAGCGGCTCCGCCCAGTCTGCACTGGATGAAGTAAACCGCGAAGCAGGCAATATAAAATCAAACCAGCTTTTTGTCGCTTTTTCATGGCATGTTAAAGGCCTTGCCCTGCGGCAGCTTGGCTCTTACCGTGATGCGGAAGACGCGATCAAACGCTCGCTGGATATTCATGAAAAGAACATGTATCTTGAAAACGCTTCCTATGACTGGTATGTGATTGCCTCCATTCGTTCCCTGGCGGGAAATACCCAGGGCGCGTTGCAGGCGCTTGAGTCAGCCGTCGCCATTGACCGCCGTATTGAAAATTCCTGGGGTCTTGCCGCCGGTTGGCGCGCAACAGGCGATGTTTACCGTAAAACGGGTAAAGCGCAGGAGGCAAGAGATGCTTATCAACGCGCGATTGCCATTTATAAAGCAATAGGAAACGAACACGAAGCTGCGGAAGCAGAGAAGAGAATGAACAATTAAAGGAAAAAAGATGAACAGTGTTTTTATGAATACATATCACCGGCTGCCGGTTACATTTGCGCGGGGCGAGGGCTGCTGGCTTTTTGATATAAACGGAAAAAAATATCTTGATTTTAGTTCCGGCATTGCGGTAAGTCCGCTTGGACATAATTATCCGCCGCTGGTGCGCGCTGTTACCGAACAGGCCGGCAAATATTTTCATGTTTGCAATTACTACCAGAGCGATGTAACCGCCGCTTTTGCCGAAAAGCTGATGGAAGCCTGTTCCCCAGCCGGAATGAAAAAAGTATTTCTCGCCAATTCCGGTGCGGAAGCCAACGAGGGCGCATGCAAACTTGCCCGCAAATATTCGCTTAAAAAATACGGTCCCGGCAGGCACACCATCGTTACCTTGAGGGGTAGTTTCCACGGCAGGACTATTACCACCCTTGCCGCCACCGGGCAGGATATATTTCACCGCGATTTTGGCCCCTTTACCGAAGGTTTTGTTCACATCCAGGGCGGCGACATTGCCGCTCTTGACAAGGCGCTGGACGGTAAAACCGTGGCAGGGCTTTTGATTGAAGCTGTGCAGGGTGAAAGCGGCATACTGCCACAAACGCAGGAATTTATTGCCGCTGTAGCAAAGCTATGCGCCGAGCGGGACATCTTGTTGATGTTTGATGAAATCCAGTGCGGCATGGGCAGGACTGGAACTTTTCTCGCTCTCCAGCAGTACAAAGATTCTTCCGGCAATCCGGTAAAAGCCGATGTTGTTACCCTTGCCAAGGGGATTGCGGGCGGCATTCCCGCCGGGGCGGTGTTGGCCGGGGAAAAGGTTTGCGATGTTTTTACAGTAGGGGATCACGGCAGTACATTCGGAGGGAATCCCATTGCCGCCGCCGCCGGACTTGTTGTGCTGAAGATGGCAACCGATTCCGGCTTGTTAGCTGAAATCAGCCGCAAGGGTGAAATGCTGATGGCGGCTCTCAGGCAGCAGCCGGAAGTAAAGGAAGTGCGCGGAATGGGACTTATGATAGGTTTTGACATTGAAGGCAATGCAAGGACACTTCTGGAAGCTGCAATAGCCAGAGCTGACCTTGCAAAAAATCAGTGCGGCCTTTTGGCGCTTTCCGCCGGAACCAATACCGTGCGCCTTCTGCCGCCGTATATCATTAACGATGAAGAGATAGAGCAAGGACTTGGTATACTGAGGGAGTTGTTGGTCAGCGAATAGTATTTTTTTATTGGAGGTAGAAAATGGCGGCGATGGTTCTTACCCCTGTTATAAAAATTGACGAAGAAAAATGTATTAATTGCTATACCTGCATCACAGCCTGTCCTGTCAAATACTGCATGAACGGTTCGGGGAATAAGCTGCTGATCAACCCTGACCTGTGCATAGGCTGCGGGAACTGCATCGCCGCCTGCACCCACAAGGCGAGGCTGCCTGTGGATGATACTTCTCATTTTTTCGGGGATTTGAAGGGCGGAGATAAAATGATCGCCATCGTTGCCCCGGCCATCGCTTCTGTTTTCCCCGGCAAATTCCTTAATGTAAACGGTTATCTGAAATCGCTGGGCGTTGAAGCGGTGTTTGATGTCAGCCTGGGCGCGGAATTGACGGTGATTTCCTACCTTGATTTTATCAAACAAAAAAAGCCCCGCATGGTGATTGCCCAGCCGTGCCCCGCAATTGTCAATTACATAGAAACATATCAGCCCAAATTGATTCCCTTCCTCGCGCCGGCGGACAGCCCCATGCTGCACACCATAAAAATGGTGAAGGAGTTTTATCCTCAATACAAGAATCACAAAATTGTAGCAATTTCCCCCTGTCTTGCCAAACGGCGGGAATTTGACGAAACGGGGCTTGGAGATTACAACGTTACCATGTTTGCTTTGAAAGAATATTTTAAGGTGAATAAAATCGATCTTGCTTCGTATCCCGCTGAGGAATATCTTGGTCCCAGCGCCGAACGGGCAGTACGTTTTTCTTCTCCCGGAGGGCTAGTGGATACTGCCGAGCGTTTTATGCCGGGCATCAGGCGACGCAGCCGCAGAATTGAAGGAGTCCACTCCATCTACCCCTACCTGGAAGAAATGGCGGAACTGCTGGATACCGATATCATGTTGTCGCCGCTTGTGGATTGCCTGAACTGCGAAAAGGGCTGTAACGGCGGCCCGGGGACCGGAAACAGCGAAAAGTCTCTGCACATTCTTGAAGACCCGGTTGTTGTGCGCAGCGCCAAACTTGAGGCATACCATGCAGGCGAAAAGGGAGTCTGGATATACAAAAAAAAATACCAGAAGGTCCTGACCAAGTACTGGAAGGCCGGTCTTTACAACCGGAGCTACCGCGATCTTTCAGGAAATAACTTTTTGAAAAAGCCCAGCGAAACGGAATTGACCGAAACCTATAAAATCTTGAGGAAGTTCACTCAAAAAGATATCTTCGACTGCACAAGCTGCGGTTACGGAAGCTGCAAATCTATGGCAGTGGCGATCTTCAACAAACAGAACAAACCGGAAAATTGCGCACATTACAATGTTACCATGCTTGAAGAACAGAAAAAACATATAGGTGATCTTAACGTAAAGCTCGAAGACCATGTAAAGGTTGCGCTAAATCTGATAGAAGGAGTTGATACTCTCGAAAGTGAATTGAACCACCGGGTCGATTCACTTACAATGGCGGTAAACGAGTCATCAGTGGTAACCGAAAAAATGGTCGATTCGCTTAAAACCACTTCGGCGCATTTCCAGGGAAAACAGGAATCCATAAAAGACCTTATCGACAACACTGCCAAAAGCCAGGAATCCATGCGGGAAACCATTCAGTCGGTTCAGGGTATTGCCCAATCGGTGGATGGCATAGGCTCGACAATCAAAATCATCAGTGCCATTGCAGCTAACACCAACCTTCTCTCCATGAACGCGGCAATTGAAGCCGCCCACGCGGGAGAGGCGGGCAGGGGCTTTGCCGTGGTAGCGAATGAGATACGCCGCCTTTCCGAAACCACCAGGGAGAATTCACGGAATATTTCCCAGACTCTTTCTAATATCATTGCGGGAATCAATGTTACCTCCAAACGTTCCGGCGAAACCAATAACCTAATCAAGGATATGTCGAAAGAGATCGATACTTTTGCCGCCACCATGACGGGGCTTATTCAAACCCTGAGCGAGTTGTCTGCGGGCAGTTCCGAAATTACTGCCACATTGGTAACCCTGCGGGAACTTACATCCGCCATCAAAACCAGCTATGCCGAGGTACTCACCATGATGACCAAACTGCGTGACGACATGAACGATCTGGCTGCGGTTGCGAAGGAAACTTAGGGAAGCGGTTCACTCTTCACTCAAATAATCCCGTTCTCCTGTTTTCAGCGCCGAAAGAATACGCCGTTTAATTTCACCGGAATCCTCGCCTCCGGCAAAATCAGCTATGCGGCTGCGCATGTCGCGGCGTTTGGAATTTTGCCCGTATGGGCAGGTACAGGCGGTTTTCAGGATATCGTGTTCGGCGGCGCAGGCGATTATCTGCTTTTCTTCCAGCAGGGCAAGCGGGCGGATAAGGCTAACGGGGTATTTGCGGTATTTAAGCAGTATTGGCATGGCGGATAACGTTCCCTTGGAACAGAGATTCATAAAAAAAGTTTCAATTATGTCGTCAAGGTGATGACCGAGGGCGATTTTGTTAAAGCCGTTTTCAACAGCGTATTTCAAAAGCTCCGTCCGCCGCTGGGTAGAACACCAGTAGCAGTTCATTTTTTTTCCTTCCTTAAGCCTGTCAACAACGGGTACAAAAATGTCTGTAAAAGGCACGCCCCATTCTTCCAGCATTCGGGAAAGATTTTCGCGGCAGCCATCGCTTCCTGTGGAAGCGCGACCTCTGCAAGAGTCGTCTCCTTCGGAGCCGGTGTCTCCTGCGGAGTCGTTAAAGTCGGCGCTTATGTGGATGGCAGCCAGTTCGTAATTGATTTTCAGCGCGGGTCTCAGGCAGGAAAGCGCCCATGCAAGAACGCTTGAATCCTTGCCGCCGGATACTGCAATCAATATGCGGTCTCCTTCGCAGATAAGAGAACGTTCCATCACCGCTTTGACAGTTAGTTTTTTTACAATTTCGCCTGCGCCGGTTTTACGGAAAAATCTGTTTCCCATAATCTACAATCCTGTTAACCTTTATTTGCGCCGCGGCGTTGCGCGTTGCGTAGCAACGAAGCAACAAGCGGCAGTCAATCGAACGGCTCCGAAGGAGACGCTAACCTTTATTTGCGCCGCGCGAGCGGCGATTTCAATCGAACGGCTCCGAAGGAGACGCTACATCACGTAACACAAGGCTTGCGAGGAGAAGCCCCGCGCTTGCCGTAACGGTAACAACGCTCCCCCTTTCTGACCTTTCACAGGCTTCAGCGCGAGGTATATCCTCGTTACTGAAGACGGCGGTAAAATCACCGGAAAAGCCCCGTTTGCGCAAGCCCTGCCGCACAAGCCGCGCCAGTGGGCAGCCGGAAGTCTTCCAGATGGATGCAGCTTTTATACGTGATGGGTCCATTTTAAGCGCCATCCCCATCGAAGAATAAAGAGTAACTCCCGCGCCGCAGACAGTCTCTATCAAATCAAGTTTGTGGTTCACTGTGTCAATGGCGTCTATCACATAATTAGCGTTTTCTATGTTAAAAAGACCAGAGTTCTCACGGCAAAAAAGTTCATTCCATGCGGTTATCTCGCAATCGGGGTTGATTTCCAGAAGCCGCTTTTTTAATGTTTCAGCCTTGGGCAGCCCCAGAGTGAGGGTTGTAGCCTCTATCTGCCTGTTGATGTTTGAAGCGCAGATAACATCAGAATCGACAATGCCGATTTTACCGACACCCGACCGCACCAAAGCTTCGGCTGCCCAGCTTCCCACACCTCCAAGGCCAAAGACAAGAACCTTTGTCTGCGCCAATTTTTTTAAGGCTTCCTGCCCAACAATAAGCGCAAGCCGTTGAAACAGTGGATTATCGTTTTTCATTCCTGATTCATCATTGTACCCTGTCGTGTTATCTCGTGCAAATATCCTGGGGTTGATTTTTGGAATGTTTAACGGTACTCCTACCGCTGCGGCGTTTTTTTTCGTTCACCGTTTGCAAATGCTTTTATTACTGCTTTTATCGGCTCAAGAATTTCATCCGGCAGCATTATCAAATCATCCAGTATGTCTCTGAATTGCAGATAGGCAGAGATGTCTATAGATCGCCGGTATTCTTTGCCGGTTACCAAATATTCAACCGAAAGGCCGAGGGCGGAAGCAATTTTTACCGCAGTGTCGGCGGGCGGCATGGATTGCTGCGCCCTTAGATAAGCATCCAATGCCCGTTTTTTGATACCCGCTTTTGCGGCAAATTCTTTCTGATTGAGGCCAATATACTCGATTTCAGAGCGCAACCGCTTTGAAAAATCAGACATACAGAGCAAAAATACCATAATTATGTCTTAGATAGCTTGAAAATACCTAATTACGGTATATAATGACTGATGGGCATAATTGTGTCATTAATTATTTTTACAAAAGCAAGGGGTTTGTTATGAACAGGCGGTTTTTTGTGAGAGTTATTTCAAACGCTCTTCTTGGTCTGCTTTCAGGCAGCCTTTTTGCCCAACAGATTCAGGATTCTGTAACGCAACGATGGACATTCGATGATGCTATTAACGACTATGCCGCAGGTCTCATTTCAAGAATTCCTCAAAGCAAAGGCATAGCGGTAATTGCATTTGAAACTGATAAACATGAATTAATGGTTTATTTTTTCGGTGCAATGGAAGAGAAATTATGGGAAAAAAAAAATATAACCATGG
Organism: Treponema sp.; assembly: GCA_031256035.1. Classification (GTDB taxonomy): domain Bacteria; phylum Spirochaetota; class Spirochaetia; order Treponematales; family Breznakiellaceae; genus WQXQ01. The sequence continues at coordinate 15,558 of JAIRRJ010000076.1, forward strand.
AGATTCTTGAAAGGAGACGAATTGAGAATCTTCAACAGGAACTCAATTTTTCTCTTAGCGGACAAGTCAGCGATGAAACAGCGGTAGGCATAGGCAAAGCTATCGGTGCTGATACGCTCATTTATGGTTCCATGAGTAAAATCGGCAAGGAATACAGAATGACGTTACGGGCCACTGGTGTTGAAACCAGTCACTTTTCTTTTCCAAGATCGTATGAGCTTATTGTTGATTCCCGGTTGGCCGGATTATTAGGAATTAAATCTCCGCGAATCTGGACAGACAAGGAAACCCGCCTATGGACTATAGGTGTTTCTGTAGGCACTTCATTTGCCGCTCCCTGATTCATTGGTACGGTACACGGGACTATTGCTCCTTTTGGCTACTCCTTTCTGGAAATTGGCATTGACTTTGGGCTGGTGAGCGGGGTTGAAGATGTGGACTATTATTCATTGCATCCCTTTGCTCATTGCTGCTTTTTTATGCCATTTGCCCTGTCCGGCAGGCGTGACGCAAAGAACGGCTGGTATATCGGCGCGGGAGGCGGATATATGACAGCCGAACTGGATTATCCCGAAGGTAAAGTTCTTTTCAACCTGTTCGCCTTTGATCTGACCTCAGGTTTTATCATCGGAAATACATTTGATATTTCATATACCATGCGTACAAACTTCGAGTTGGTAACCAATAAGTTTGCTGTAGGTTATGTTTACCGTTTCAGAAAATAAAGGAGAAAAGATGTGTACCGTACGAAAGATCGATTTTAACATGTTTTTTGTTGTTCTTTTGCTTTTTTTAACGACATGCAGTCTTGTCGACATTGAATCGTCCCGGCCAAAATCAGATTATAATAGGAAGGAAGATACCGGACCGACAATCCCGACAATCCCGGCGATTCCATCGCCCGACATTCCGGTTGTAACAGCTTTGGATGGCATGATAACTGTACGCTGGACTGCTGTTGAAGAAGCGGAAAACTATCAGGTCTTTTACGGTCCATCCCTGGAACCGCCTGCGGCGCCGGCGAAAACAGTAACGGCAACCACCACGGTATTGGACGGGCTTGTCAACAAAACTACTTATTATGTATGGATAAAAGCTAAAGACGAGACACGCTCCAGCGCTTTCAGCCCTCGTGGACAGGGCATACCTTGGCCTGAAAACGAAGCACCTGGTACACCGGGAAGACCAATACTCATACCGGGGATAAATCAGCTTACGGCGAACTGGGAGGAAAGCGGCGGTGCGGCTTCCTACGAAGTGTATATTAATACATCAATACAAAGACCGTCCTTGCCGGAAATAACAACTGAAAAAAGAAGTGCAGTCTTTCAAACTCTGGAAAATGAAAGAATTTATTATTTATGGGTGCGGGCAGTAAACGGCATGGGGAAAAGCGATTATAGTCCTCTTGAGTCCGGTACTCCGAAGATACCGACCAAAGCCCCCTCAGCAGTGGACAGGCCGACTCTGACTGCAGGCAGCCGGGAGTTGATCGTTTCCTGGCAGGCAGTTGAATGGGCCGGAGCTTATGAAGTATGGCTTGGGACAAACAATAATTCCAGTCTGGCGCAAAAACGGGGCAGTGATATAGAGGGGGGAACTGAAACTGTACTTACCGGTCTTGTTAACGAAACGACTTATTATGTGTGGATTAGAGCAAAAAATATTGCCGGTAAAAGCGGCTTTAGCCCTTCTGCAAGCGCGAAACCTACCGTCTTTGCGGTTCTGCCCGGAATGCCCGCTATGCCAACGGTAATCACAGGCTTTAAGGCTTTGGATATCAGTTGGCCGGCGGCGGCAGGTGCGTTATCTTATGAAGTGTGGAGCAGCGTAAGCGACAATCCGGCAAATGCTGAAAAACATGGGGCAGATGTTTCCCGTACATCTGTAACGCTAACCAATCTTGTGAACGAGACCACTTATTACATTTGGATAAAAGCAAAGAACAGCATCGGGGAAAGCGGATTTAGCCCAATGGGAAGCGGAACACCATCGGTATTTGCCGCAAAGCCGTCCGCGCCTCTTACTGCTCCTGTTGTAACGGCAGGAAACAACCAGCTCACCGTAAGCTGGCAACAAATAGAAGGAGCAAATGCTTATGAAGTCTGGATCGGAACGACAAACAATTACAGTGCGGCAACAAAGCGGGCTGATGTTTCGGGCTTGTCTATCGCTATTACCGGACTGTCAAACGGTACACCGTATTATGTATGGGTAAAGGCGAAGAACAGTGCCGGTACGAGCGATTTTAGCCCTGTTGCAAGTATAACACCCTCGGTGTATGCAATAGCACCGCAAGCTCCGGCGGCACCGTCTGTCAGAATCGGCAATGAACAGATAAGCCTTAGCTGGGTGGCTGTCGAAGGCGCGATGGATTATGAAACTTGGCTTGCAACGGAAGATAATTCCGCATTTGCGGCAAAACACGGCTCGGATATAACCACGCTTTCTACAACAATAAGCGGTTTGAATGACGGGACAGCATACTACGTTTGGCTCAGAGCAAAAAACAGCTCCGGTACAAGTGGCTTTAGTCCTTCGGCAAATGGTAAGCCCATAGCCGATACTGTCTCCCCGCTTTTAACTGCGGGAAACAGTCAAATTTCTGCAAGCTGGACCGCCACAGCCGGTGCCGACCAGTATGAAATTTTTTACGGAACCGGGGTGAACCCGCCGCCAACGGCAACGCAAACAGTTACGACAACATCGGCAACAATCACAGGACTTGTAAACGGCACTACTTATAATGTGTGGATACGGGGTAGAAACTCAAGCGGTCTGGGGGCGATAAGCAACCCTGCCAATGCGAAGCCAATCGGCAATATAGGGGCTGTTACGGTAAACGCGGGAAACGGGCGGCTTTCGTTAAGCTGGGCTGCTGTTGCCGGTGCGGATCAGTATGAGGTGTTTTACAGCACAAGCAGCACAATGCCGGGAACTCCGGCGCAAACTGTTTCGGCAACAACGGCAACTATCAGCGGCTTGACAAACGGTACAACATATTATGTCTGGGGAAGAGGGAAAAATGCAAACGGATTAGGCGGAGCAAACACGGTTGTCAGCGGTAAGCCGCTCGGTACGCCTGAAGCGCCGGTATTAACTCCCGGTTATGGGCAGTTGGCAGTAACATGGACGGCTGTCACCGGAGCGGAACAGTATGAGGTGTATTACGGGATAGGAACTGCGACAATACTTGCGACAATAACTGCCGGAACAACGGCAACTATTACCGGGCTTACCAACACAGCTTACCATGTCCGGCTGCGGGCAAAGAATGCCAACGGTGTTTCGGACTATGGACAAAGCATAAGCGGAACACCATTTGCACCTCTTAGCCACGAATTATATCGAGGCGCTGTAAAAATCGGCAACCATAATCTTAGCACAGCCCTTTCATGGATTTCTGCCAATGCAGTAAACGGGGACATTTTTTCCATTGTACTTGGAGCGGATGAATCTGCCTCTCCAATGATCCTCAATTATTCCGGCAGAACTGTGGGGATAACCTTGCTGGGATCAGGCATTGAAAGAAAAATTTCCCTTAACGCAAACGGGAGCTTGTTTACTGTTAATGCGGGTGTTACCCTCACCCTTGATACAAATATTTCGCTCGTTGGACGGAGTACAAATAATGCTTCTCTTGTGTATGTCAACGGTGGAAACTTGATTATCAATGACGGAGCGAAGATCACTGGGAATAATGCAGGAAATACCCAAGGTGGCGGCATTAATGTTCAATCAAGCGGAACCCTTACTTTGAACGGAGGGATAATCAGCGGGAATACTGCAAATAACGGCGGCGGCGGTATGTGTATATTTGGAAATGCTGTCATACATAGCGGAAAAATCAACGGGAATGAAGACAAAAGTGGTTACGGAGGTGGCGGCATTTTTGTTTTCACTAATGGAACTCTTATCATGCATAATGGAACAATCAGCGGAAATACTGCCGCTCGTTTTGGCGGGGGCGTTTATGTTTATAGTTCTGGAGCCTCTTCTTTTACTATGCATGGAGGAGTAATCAGCGGGAATACATCGAAAGAAGGAGGCGGAGGTGTTCAATCCTCTCATGGAACTTTTAAAAAACAACCCAGCGGAGGCGGTCAAAACAGCGGCATCATTTACGGGTCTGAGGCAGCCGGGGTTGATGCGGATGGAAAGTCTCTGAAAAACACTTCTGGTAATAATGGTCATGCTGTTTATTCTACTCTGAAGCGCAACACTACAGCAGGGCAAACGGATCATATTGACACCACAACAGGCAAGGGTTTGAGCGTTAGCGGGAATCCTCCATTTGGTAATTAGGAGTGAAAGAAAGTTAAACTCCCGTGTTACAGACTGTCTCTATCAAATCAAGTTTGTGGTTCACTGTGTCAATGGCATCTATCACATAACAAGCGCTTTTGATGCCGAAGGAGTTAACATTCTCGCGGCAGAAAAGTTCATTCCATGCGGTTACTTCGCAATCGGGATTGATTTCCAGAAGCCGCTTCTTCAATGTTTCCGCCTTGGGCAGTCCCAGGGTGAGGGTTGCCGATGTATACGATGCGCTGGTTTCCGACAGACCGTACAAAAAAGCGTTTACCCACGAGGAAGCGGCAAGAATCATCAATGAAGACAGCGGAACCCAGTTTGACCCAGCACTGGTTGAGGCTTTTAACCGGACAGCGGAACGGTTCAAAGGGTGAAAGGAATTTGAAAGTTACAAATTTTATTTTGTGTTTTTGAGGGCAAGGCGTGTAGGTGCATATCCTGTTACAAATCGCGCATTGCTTTCTTTTTTAAACGACACACGCTATGTCTTCGGGGCGTCGCTAAAAACACACCCGCAGTATTTTTGCATATAACATCCCATCGCGCGGGCAGCAGCCTGCCCTTCGCGGAAAAGGGGGCGGAAATCACGGTAAATAAAATCAACCCCGTACTTTGCCGCCGCTTCTTCGCCGATGCGCCGCAGCGCATCATGATCCTGATAGGGGCTGATTAACAGGCTTGTGCTGAAAGCGTCATAGCCTTTCTGCGCCGTGGTTTCGGCTGTTTTTTCAAGGCGCATGCAGTAACATTTTTCACATCTTGCAACGAAGTTCCCCGCACATCGTTTGTTTGCCGCGTTTTCCATATCCGGGAATACTTCATTCAAAAACTTCATAAGACCGTATTCATCTAACATTTCAAGCTGTAGTTTTTCTTGGGCGGCAAACTCAACCAGAGTGTTGCGGCGGGATTTGTATTCAGTGTACAGATGGATGTTCGGGTTGTACCAGAAAAGTTCAGGCTCAATGTTCTCGTCACGAAGACTTTTGACGCAGGAGATGGAGCAGGGGGCGCAGCAGCAGTGAAAAAGCATTTTGCAACGAAGTTTCCCGCGCAGCTTCATAGATATTTTTCAACAGCCCTTGCAAGCTGGTCGGCGCAGGAAGTTCCCCTGTCTTCACAGGTTAGCCCTTTAAATTTTTTGACAACTTCCGCCGCGTCCATGCCTTCAACAAGCATGCTGAGCGCTTTCAGGTTTCCTTCGCAGCCGTCTTCGTACGCAACAGAGCGCAGCTTTCCTTCCGCTATTTCAAAACTGATTTTGGTGGAACAGGTTTCCTCGGGTTCGTATTCAAACATATCTATATCTTACAACATACTCACGGGATCGACATCTACTTCAAGGTACACCTTTGCGTCCTTTCCCTTTTCATAACGGGCAAGAAGCTCCCGCGCCGCGCCGTGAATCGCGCCCATCGATGGGCTGCGAAGGATGATCTGCCGCCTGAAATTATCATTGATGACCCCGATGGGGCACTCGGCAGGGCCGAGCATGTCCGCGCCGCGGGGGATCAACGGCTTTGCAAGAGATGCAAGCCGCTCAATAGCCGCATTTGCGCGGCGCTCTTCCCGCGCTCGTGAGGTGAAACGGATGAGCCTTGAAAATGGCGGGAAATTAAGCGCCTTGCGCTGATTGAGTTCTGCCTTGAAAAAACCTTCGACATCGAGGGCGCATGAGCGGGTGATTACCGGGTCTTCCATGCGCAGGGTTTGCACAATTACCTTGCCGTCAGGGAAGTAGCGTCCTGCGCGGCCTGCCACCTGCACGATTAGAGAAAATGTGCGTTCAGCCGCGCGAAAATCAGGCAGGTGCAGCCCGGTGTCCGCGAAGACAACTCCTACAAGGCGCACGCCGGGGAAGTTCAAACCCTTGGCGACCATCTGAGTTCCAAGCAGGATATCGATCATGCCTGTTTTGAAAAGGGAGAGGGTTTCTTCAAGACCGCCCCTTTTTCCTGTGGTGTCCGCGTCCGCTCGGCGAAGTCGCAAATCGGGGAAGGTGCGCCGCACTTCTTCTTCGATCATTTCGGTTCCAAAGCCGCGATAACCGGCTTCCACCGAGCCGCATTTGGGGCAGGCGGCGGGCGGCGCCTCGCTATACCCGCAATAGTGGCAGATGCACCGTCTGCGGCTTTTGTGCCATGTGAGCGATACGGAACAGCGGCGGCAGGTTTGCTCCCACCCGCAGTCGGGGCATTGGTAAAAATACGCGAACCCGCGGCGGTTCAAAAATAAAATACTCTGCCTTCCCATCTGCGCAGTCAGGCGGATTTCTTCTTTGAGTTCTTTTGAAAGGCATCCTTCGGTTTTTGCGAGGCTGACAGGTTTTATTTCGGGCATCCCTCCGCCTGAAAGACGGCGGGACAGATCGAGTCTAACAATGCCGCCCTCCGCCATAAGTTTCCATGCCTCAGCCGAAGGAGTCGCCGAACCAAGCACAAGGAGCGCCCCCTCCTTTGAACAGCGGTGAAGGGCAATCTGCCGCGCATGGTAGCGCGGTGTGTTACCCGATTTATATGAGCTGTCGTGTTCTTCATCGATGATGACAAGCCCAAGGTTTGGCACTGGCGCGAATACTGCGCTTCTCGGCCCTACGACAATGGGCGCCTCTCCCCGGCGGATGCGCATCCACTCGGCAAGGCGGGTGGAAGGAGTCATAGCCGAATGAAGGGTTGCCGCCTGTGAGCCGAAACGTTTGCTTATAACGTCCGCTGTTTGATGAGTGAGTGAGATCTCCGGCACGAGGTATATTACCGACTTGCCCTCTTTCAGCATGGCTTCCGCAGAGCGTAAAAATACTTCCGTTTTGCCTGAACCTGTTACTCCGTAAAGGTAGAACATCCTGACTTGTGAGTTGCTCCCTGTTATTGCATCTAACGCAGCTTTTTGTTCATCGGAAATTTCAAGGGCTGCATCAGGAGCATCATCGCTGCCGGGCAGGGTAGGGTGGATCATCTTTTTGCCCGAGGGGATCATTGCGGCAAGAGCCTGCCCTGTGCCGCACAAATAGTAACCTGCCATCCAGCGGGCAATTTCAAAATCGCGCTCATCAAAGACAGGTTCCGCGTCTACAAGGCGGCGGATTGCTTTAATCGCCTTGTCTTCTATGCCTTCTGGCGGATTTTCTCTCTCCGCGACAATAAAGCCAAGGCAATCCCTGTTTCCAAACGGAACCATTGCCCGCTTGCCTACAGAAGCCTCGCTCTTTTCATCAATACGGTAGGTGAAAGTTTGATCTGCCGGAATATCAAAAACAAGATCGAAGAAGGCCAATCAGTTTTTCCCCTTTGATTCATCCAGCCTTGAGCGAAGTAGTTTTAGATCTTCCCATGTCGGACGCTTTAAGTCTTCGTTACGCAAAAGCGCGGCAGGATGATATATAACCAACAGCGGAATCGTCATGCCCCCCGTTTCAAACTCCGTAAACTTTCCCCGTAGTTTGCCAATCGGCTCCGTTGTTTTAAGCAGGGTTTGCGCCGCGATCCTTCCCGCAACCAGAATGAACTTTGGTTTTAAGAGGGCAATCTGCTGTTCAAGAAAATGCGCGCAGGCTGAGGTTTCTTCGGGGTAAGGATCGCGGTTATTGGGTGGTCTGCATTTTATCACATTGGCGATAAAACAGTTGCTGTTACGCGACAATCCGATGGAATCAAGCATCTTGTCCAAAAGCTGTCCGGCCCTGCCGACAAAGGGGCGCCCCTGTTCGTCTTCATCCCTGCCCGGTCCTTCGCCTATGACCATGACTAAAGGCTCAGTTACGCCTTCTCCGGGGGCGGCATTGGTTCTGGTTTCACATAACGGACAGTTTATGCACGCCCTGATTTCATCTGCAATTTGTTCAAGGCTGAGGAGTGGTGAACAGTTAGCAGTGAGCAGTGATTGGGGAGGTGCGTCATCCTCAAGTTGATAGTTCTTTTCGGAGCTGTAGTAGCCGCGAAAAAGCGAATCGGAGGCAATGTTGAGGAGATTGGTTACTTTGAATTTTTCGGCGGCTGTCATACTGTAAGTAAACCGCAAGATGGAATAGAAGTAAAGCCCTAAACTTGACCTTAACATGCAGATTGCCAAACCTGAAGAAGCCTTCGCGAATCCTGTCTTTACGCCTTAGCCTTACATAGCTTCCACATATACACATTCCTTTACTGACACATTAACTCTGCCTCTGGAAATTTATTGTGAATTTCAAGAAACACATCGACGAGCTGCGGGTCAAAGTAAGTGCCTTTACCCTCCCGGATTATTTCCACTGTTTTCTCATGCGTGAATGCTTTTTTGCAGGAGCGGTCTGACACGAGCGCGTCGTATACATCAACTATTGCCATGACACGCCCCTGTAATGGAATATTCGTGCCGGAAAGCCCGCGCGGATAACCCGTGCCGTCCCACTTCTCATGGTGGCTGCCCGCGAATAATTTGGCATTTTGAAAAAATATTCCGCCGCCGGATTCGGGTGTTATGCTGTCAATAATCCTTTCTCCTTCCAAAGCGTGAGTTTTCATCATTTCGTATTCATCGTCAGTCAGGCTTTCAGATTTATTAAGTATAAAATCCTTGATGGCAATTTTTCCTATATCATGCAAACGCGATGATGAAACGGCAGCCTCAAACAAGGTAGACATGTCGTTCACATCATGAAATCCCGGTAACGAAGGAGTAATATCTGTTTCCCATTCCTTAATTTGATCGGCGTGTACGCCGCGTTCAAACATGGCGTTCAACAATATTTTCATACATTCCGTTGTGCGTTCAATGTGCCTGCCTGTCAGTTTGTCTCGGTTTTCAATCATGTTAGCCAGCACATTTATCAGATTGTTTTGTTGTTTCACAAGCTTGTTTGTCCGGCGCCTGATTATATCCTCAACATTCAAATGCGTTTTTATGCGGTTGAGAAGAAGCGGCGCTGAAAACGGTTTTGTAATAAAATCAATAACTCCCATTTCGAAACTGAGAGCCTCTGCGGCGGGGTCGTTTTTACTCGCAAGAAATATTACAGGAATTTTTGCGTACTGCGTGCTGTTTTTCAAACGCTTCAGTGCTTCAAATCCGTCAATATCCGGCATCTGTATATTCAATAATATTAAATCCGGTATAACGCTTTTCAAATACTCAAACATGAACTCAGCGGATTTCAAACTGTATACTTGATACTGCTGTGATAATGCTTCCTCAGCCGTTGTGAGATTTATGCTGTTGTCATCCACCACGAAATTTTTTTTCATAATAATTGCATCCCCCTTTTATCGTCTATATAATTTCTCTTCGAAAATCCCAGCCAGCCTGCAATTATGGAAACAGGGAACATGCGTATCTCACGATTCAGCTTCGTTACGCCGTCATTGTAGATCAGGCAGATGGTACGCAGCATATTTTCAAAGATTTCCACGGCATCCATGGTTTATCCTTCTGGTTCGTTCCATACAAGGATTTCACCACATATTTCCCGCTAAAAACCACTTTCTGCATGAGCCGCTTCAATGGCGGCGTTCATCGAAAGCAAATTGGTTTGGCTGGCAGTACTTTCCATTACCGAGTTGATCTCCAAAAGCCCTTCGGACTCGCGGGAGATTTCCTGAATATCGGCGGCTACCTCCTGCAATCCGTGGCGCCCTATTTCGGACGCTTCCCGCAGCGTA
>JAIRRJ010000101.1 GCA_031256035.1 Treponema sp.
TTTGCATTGCGGTCAAACCCTATCAACAGATGCTTGCCGGGATCGTCCTCAACAATATCGTCATATCGCCAGTTCAGAATAGCATGGCGAATGTCCGCTTCGGTTTTGCCATGTTTGAACGCGGACGGAACGCATTTGACGAAAATCTCCATTTGGCAGTCCTTGGGAAAGCGTAGCATGAAAAAGGGAAATGTGCAATGAGCAGTGATTCAGTGAATAGTGAGCAGTGTGAGTGAGACAAAACTTTCGGACACCAACACTGCTCACTGGACACTGAACACTGCTCACTTCTAACTGGTCTTGTTTAGCTTTTGGGGTAGTTGCATAAGTCAGGGGCTTTCGCTACAATAACTCTAGCATTTATTTGTTGGGAGTTAGACACATGGGTATTTTGAGTGTTGTTTTATTGGTTTTTTTCGTCATTATCGCTGTTCTGCTTATTTTGCTGGTATTGATACAGAATGAAGAGGGGGACAGTCTTGGCGGTATTTTTGCCGGCGGTTCAGGCTCGGCTTTTGGTTCGCGGTCGGGCAATGTCCTTACGAGGACTACGACCATACTGGGGAGTCTTTTCCTCATTATCAGCCTCGGTTTGGCGCTGTTAAGCCGTACTCCGGGCGGAAGCGGCGTTGAAGAAGAGGGGCGGAAACTGTCTTCCGAAGCTGTCGGGACCAACTGGCTGGATGAGGAATTAAACCCTGTTCAGACGCCTTATGATGTGCCGTTTACGTTTCCGTTTGAGGACACGGCTGAAGAGTAAAAAGCCGCAAAGCCCGGGAGGTTTTAATGATCCTGCAAGATGTGCTGTTACCGGAATTCATTAAAGTTGACATGGAGGCGGAGGACAAGGAAGAAGCGTTTGAAGAGCTGGTCGCTTATTTCTGTCAGGCGGATAACTCCGATGCCCATGAAGAAATTCTGGAAGCGGTAAATTGCCGTGAAGCAAAAATGTCCACCGGCATACACAAAGGTATTGCCGTCCCTCACGGGAAGACGCGCGCGGTAGATAAAATAAAAGGCGTGCTTGGGATTTCCCGCAAGGGCGTTCTTTACGACGCTTTGGACGGAGAGCCGGTATACCTTCTTTTTATGATTATTTCCCCTAAGGAAGATTCGGAAAAACATCTGCGGGTTTTGAAACATCTTGCGGAGCTTTTGGAAATCCCGCAGTTTCAGACGGAACTACAGTTACAGAAAGACCCTCAAAGCGCATACAAAGTTATACGCAAATACGAAGAGTTACTTTACGCTCAGGATTAATTGCCATGGAAAGCGATAAAGCGCTGGAGCATTTATTAAAAATTGAAGCCGAGGCTGCTGCCCTTGTAATTGATGCGCAGGCGGAAGCGGACAGGCGGATACTTGAAAGTGAAAATAAAAACCGCGCATCTTACGAAGAACGTTTCAGGGTGGAGGCTCAGTTAAAAGAAACTGCTCTTAAAAAAGAAAAAGACAGGCTTAAGAAGCAGTATCAAAAAGCCCTTGAAGATTACCGCAATGAAATACTGAATTTTAACCCCGACACTGAAAAGTTTTCCGCGCTCTTTAACAGTTTTTTTTCAGGGGCAGAAAATGCTTGACGCAGGCGGCCGCGCTTATGCGTATTCAAAAGCTTGCGGAATAATCGGCAAGTCCTTTGTCGGGAAAAGAATCCCCGCCCTTTACGGCCTGCACACATTATCCGAATTCAGCCGTTTTGTCTTCCCGCATGAGAACCTTAACTTACCGGGCAGGGAGCTGCTAGCTGATCTTGAAAGGCGTATCATTGCGCGCACTATCCGTCAAATTGTAAGCGTCATAAACTCCTATCAAAAACCGCCTGAACTTTTAATCCTGCTCCTTCGTTCCTATGAATACAGCGACCTGAAAAGCTGCCTGCATTATATTGACGCCGGTAAAAAAGAACAGCCTGTATTGTGCGACATCGGAGACTATAAAACAATTCATTTTGAAGCGTATCCTGACATTGCCGCAATGCTTGCCGCAACCGAATTTGAAAATATACCCGGAAAAACAGAGCAAAAGATAAACTTTTCCCTTTTGGAAAGTGAAATTGATAAACTGTACTACCGGCGGCTGAAGGAAACGCTTTTTTCTCTTTCGAGTGATGACCGGGAAATATCGCAGCGCATCATTGCGGAAGAAATTGCCATAAGAAATTGTATATGGGCTTTCAGGCTGCGGACATATTTCCACAAAACTGCCGAAGAAACAAAAGATTTTTTAATGGATATAACAATGAAATCCGTCCGTGATACGCTTATGGATAGTCCCCGCCGGGAAATTTCGCTTGTATCAGACGCTCTAAAATCGCTTGATTTCCACCTGGATATCCGTTCCCACTGGACAGACTGGAAGTGGGAAAAGCTCTTAAACCCCGAGCAGCCCGGCGTGCATTGGTACGCCGACCCTAAATATTTTCAAAATGCCGCGTCCAAATACCTGTACCGCCTTGCCATGCGCTATTTCCGCCTTATGCCCATGTCGGTAAGTATGGTTTTTTGTTTTGTAAAAGTGAAACAATACGAAGAAGACCTTTTAACCAGCATAATAGAGGGGCTGGGTCTTGGGATGTCATCTAACGATGTGCTTGATTTGCTGGGGGTATCATGATACGCCCGCGCAGGATGAAGTATATAAAGCTGACTGTTCACAAAAACGACATAAACGCAGTGCTGGAATACCTGGGAAAAAACGAAGCGGTTCATTTTCCTGATTCACAGGAGGGCGGGGACAGGCCGGAAATTATCCGCATAGAACAAAATATTGACAGGCTGCGGAACTGCGCGGGTTATGTAGGCGTAAGACTCTCCGATGAAAAGGAATTCTTGTTCATTCCCGGTGAAAACGAACAAAACCTTGCCGAAGAATTATTGCAGAAATGCGAAAAACTAAAGATGAGTGAAATAAATGCGGAGCAGGAAAAACAAAGGGTTTCTGAAACCTACAATGAAGCCAAAGTATTTTCAAAATTAAACGCACCCTATATTGACCTTGCGCACCTTTCTTACCTGAGCCTAAGAGTTGGGCGTCTTGATCCTTTCAAACAAACTGAGTTACGTGAAAAAATGGGAGAGCGTGCAGTCATTATCCCTCTGGATACAACGGGGCGTTTTCTTGCCGCAAGTTCGCGAAAGGGGCGTTTTTCCCTTGATTTGGAACTTAAAAAGTTTTCCTTTGAGCCGATTGCCATACCGGAAGGTTATAAGGGAATCCCCGTTGATATTCTAAGCGGCCTTGAACAGCAGCTTGCGCTCCTTGAAAGTGAGCTTGAATCAATAAGGCAGCAAAAAGAAACAATACGAAATGAAAACCATTCTGATTTTGAAAAGTATGAAGCATCCTGCCTTACCGCCCTTGCGATTGAAAGGATAAAATCCAAATTTACCTCTACTGCCAACACATACCTTCTCGCCGGCTGGACTCCTCAGGACATGGTAGAAAAAATTACCGCAGATATTTCAGAGCTGAGCGGGGGCAGGGTAGCGAT
>JAIRRJ010000107.1 GCA_031256035.1 Treponema sp.
ATCATGTTTGAAATCCTGCCCGCTTGAACGCCGCTTTTCCCGCACCGCTTTTTCCAGTACCCTAAGAGATTCGTCAAACCCTTTCAGGAATTCCTGCAAGTCATCGGCAAACAGCACCACCGACTGGCGGTCAAACCCGCCCGTTTCCTTATTTTTGCTTTCTACAATGTTAAGGTATAAATCACCCATGCGGTTTTCTTTTACATTGAAAAAATAAGTCCTGTTCGGCAGCAATACCCTGTTTGAATAAAGTTCTCCTCTTACTCCCATTACTCACTCCTTTTGTCGGCTTCCTGCACCATGCGGCGCTGCCATTCGATTAAATCTCGCTCAAATTCTTTGTCAGAACCTTCAACATCCGCCATTATACGGAAAACAGGCTCAGTGGCGGAACCGCGCATCCAAATAGCGGCAATTGCCCTGCCTTTATCGTTATGAAAAATGATTTTAAGCCCTCCATTCCCGGCGTCTCCAAAACGGCTCAAGTCCCGCTTTTCTTCCATGCCATTATACGCAATTGCTTCCCAACTGTATATGCCGTATTGCGCTTTTAGCGTATCTTTGCGTCCCTCCCATTCCCGCAGAAAAACCTCCTGATAGCGGTTTTTCAACTGGCTGTGCTCCTTTGTACTAATACGCAAAACAGCATCTTCGGAATAGGCTGGAGTAGTTACAAAAGGCGGAAGGCTGGCGATTATGTCCGCAAGGCCAAAATTATCGCGGTACATTTCCAATTGACCGGAAAGCCTGCACCAAATCTCGAAAAGGCCGGGTTGCGCCGCGCTTGAACGTACCGTGAGCATTTTTACCAATGCCAGAACAGTGTGAATCGGATCCCTTACTGCCGAAGGGTGGGTAATGTTTCCTCCTGCCGATCCTTCGCCAAGGATTCGCACAATAAAGCCTTTTTCCCGCAGTTTGCGGGCAAGCCCCACCACATTCGCCTCCCCAACTTCGGCGCGGAAAACTTCTATACCAAACGCTTCGGCAATCCGGTCTATGCGCATGGAAGTAGGATCGTTTACAGCAACAGCGGTCTTGGAAAGGGATCTGCCTATATCATGGCAGCCTGTCCAGACCAGATGGGAAAATTCCGCGACGCAGGCAAGGGCAAAAACTTCCTGAGCCTCAAGGCTGCGCGCCTTTCCAAGAGTATCATCCCAAATGACCAGATTCCCCCGGTCGCCGTCACAATCCGGGGTATAGCCCAGTACAAAAGACGCATCTCGCTCATGGGCTTTTTCCAGCAGCAGCCGGCATGGCTCAAGAGATTCTCCTTCCGGCACAATGCGGTGGGCAATTTCACCTGGTTTACCGTTTATACTGTCAAAGCGCAGTCCAAGAGAAGTAAAAAAAATTCTGTCAATTGACACAGTTCTTGCGCTGCCGTTAAAATCACAAACCACACCCAATTTGCATTTTTCAAGGCCTTGTTTTACTGTGGCGGCAATGTCTGCGCTGCTTGTGCTTGCGCCTGCGTTACTGTTCCACGCGACTTCGCCGCAAAAATCATAATAGGCTTTATAGCTTTCAGCCTTTGCCGCTTCCATGCCTGCGTATACCTTTTCAAGAGAAACAGGATCGGCGGATTGAATGAAAAATTCAATTTCTTCTGCACAATCATCTTTATCAAGAAATGAACGTAAATCAGCGGTAAGTTTTGCCGTTTCTCCGGGCGACAAAACTCCTCCATCGGACATGCCGAATTTAAGTCCGTTATGCCCAATGGGGTTGTGGCTTGCGGAAATATAAATAAAACTGTCTGCTGTAGAATTACGCGCCCATGCCATAATCTCAGGCGCGGCGGTAACTCCGGCATATCGTACACAACAACCCGAAGCCAGCAGAACGGGAATGATTACATTCGCAATGGCAGGCCCTGTGGGACGCGTATCGCTGCCAAGAAGAACTAACGGTTCCTTCCGAAAATTCCGGGTGTATTTTGCGATAACAAAAGCCGCTGCGCCGACAATTACGCGATATGCTTCATGGATTTCCTTCGCCGCACTCTCTTCGCCGCATATAGAAAAAATGCCACGCCAGCCAGAAGCAGAAAGAATCATATTATCAAGAACAGAATGTGTATTATCTTTACAAATCATTTGTCTAAGTATAAGCTTTTACATTTTTTTATTCCATATCGCAAAATACATATGTTTTTGTAGAATGTAAGAAAAAAAACAAAAAAATGTCAAATATCTGTTGACATTTTCTAAAATACGAACGATAATTTTGTTATGTGCAATAATAAAAATTTGCAGGGAAAATTAAACGAGCGCCAAACTTCAGTTTCCGCGGTAGACAGGGAAAAACTGCAATCCCTGGCGGAAACGCTTTACGCAGAAACTCCTGCGGAAGGCGAGGATCACAACGAGATACTAAGGCGCAGAGCGGAGCGGCAGGAAGCCATTGCCAGAATAATCGGAGAGCTAAAACACAAATACCCCGAGAGCGGTAAAAAACCTGATTATCCGCTGGACAAGGAGAGGATGTTAATTGCCGCTCTGCGCAGGGGCAATTCTATTGAGGCAAAACAATTATTAAACGAACTTTTGGCAATGATCATTTTTTCCGGTCAGGGGCAATTCAAACATGTGCAACTGCGAGCTGTTGAAATTGTCGTGCTTGTTTCCAGGGTCGAAATCAATCATGGAACTGACGGAAATGTCGTCATGGAGATCAATTGCAGCAGCCTTAAACAGGTGCAGGATTCCAAGACTATTGAGGAATTGACTGATATTTTACATACAATTACGGACAAGGTGTCAAACGTCATCTCCTCTTTCCAGAGAATTCCCCATGCCGCCGCCCTGCGGAAAGCGGAAATCTTTATACGGGACAATTTCACCAGGAAGCTAAGCCTGAAAGAAATATCCAGCGTGGCAGGCCTTTCAGCCCCGTATTTCAGCACCATCTTCAAGGAAGAGATGGGAGAAAATCTGTCAAAATACCTAAACCGTTTAAGGGTGGAAAAGGCAAGCCGTCTTCTTTTGGAAACGGATATGTCTCTTGCCGAAATCGCCGGCAACTGCTGTTTTGAAGATCAGAGCTGGTTTTCCAAAATTTTCAAAATCTATGCAGGCATTAGCCCGGGAAAATATCGTAATCAGGGAGGCGGCAGCCTTTCAGGAGGCTGAGCCAAAAAAAGCCCCTAAAACCGTAGTTTCAGGGGCTTTTCCTTGAAGAGCAATTCTATGCGTCAGGAGACGGAACAATCGCGAGTTCGGTTTCCTTGTCGAAATAGCGGGCTTTCTCCATCCGGGGAATAAACACAGCGGTATCGCCTACCTTAAACTCATGGTGAGGTTCGGTACGGGCTACCATGGGCTGTGTTGCGGTTGTCAGCCACAGGTGAATATCGGCGCCCAACGGCTCAACAACGGTTACCTTCACGGTAAGGCTGTTATTGCCGCCGGATTTGGAATAAGTCATATCTTCCGGCCTTATACCGAAAAATACTTCCTTACCCACGTATTTTTTAAGGTACTCATTATGAGACGAATCCGCCTTTATTTTGAAAGAACCTTCATCCAGCATGATGGAACTGCCGTCTTCAAGCACCCTGACGGTGAGGAAGTTCATCGGCGGAGAACCGATAAAACCGGCAACAAACTTATTAATCGGATGGTTGTACAGGAAGAGAGGGGAGCCAATCTGCTGTACTTTCCCGTCCTTCATAACAACGATTTTGTTTGCCATGGTCATAGCTTCCACCTGGTCGTGGGTAACGTAGATCATGGTCGCGTTCAGGCGCAGGTGCAGGTCGGAAAGTTCCGCCCTCATCTGTACGCGGAGCTTTGCGTCCAGGTTGGAAAGAGGTTCGTCAAAAAGGAAGACCTTGGGGTTGCGGACAATTGCCCGCCCGACGGCAACACGCTGCCTTTGACCGCCCGAAAGAGCCTTGGGCTTGCGATCAAGGAACTTTTCGATGTCAAGGATACGGGCTGCTTCGTGCACACGCTTGTCAATTTCCGCCTTGGGGACTTTTTTGATACGCAGGCCAAACGCCATGTTTTCATAGACCGACATGTGGGGATACAGGGCGTAATTTTGAAATACCATGGCGATATTTCTGTCTTTTGGGGGTACATCGTTCATCTTTTCCCCGTCAATCAACAGTTCGCCCTCGGTAATGTCTTCAAGACCGGCAACCATCCTGAGGGTGGTGGACTTTCCACAGCCCGATGGTCCTACAAGAACGACAAATTCCTTGTCCTCGACCGTGATGTTGGCGTTGTCCACCGCGCGGACATTGCCGTCATACACCTTGGAAATGCTTTTCATCTCTACTTTTGCCATACGCTGGCCTCCCTTTTGGGTTATTTTATACGGAATTCTCTAATTTTGGGAATTCCAAAGACAGTATACCCCTGAAACCGGTTTCTGACAAGTAAATTTTTACGCATGTCCTTTTATCCTCTAAAGTCCCGTCCCGTCAGAGCCGATACTATTTATACCGGGAGGGACTACCTCTCATAATCAGACGGTGCGCGAATGGGTTAAAACCCGTGACGTCCAGGCGCATCGTCTTTTTTTGTCGACAGAAACTTACATTTTCCCGGTTGAAAAACTTACATTTTCCCGGTTGATGTATTATGCTTTTTATATGGGTAACTACCTTAAACGTTTTGCTGATACTGCCCTGCAAGACCGACTGAAAGAATCCGGGGCTGTTCTAATACAGGGACCTAAAAGCTGCGGCAAAACGGAAACTGCTGTTCAAACAGCGAAAAGTCTTATACGTCTCGACACCGATGTAGAAATGCGCGATCTCATGGAATTTAATCCAAATGCGGTGCTGGCAGGCCCTGCCCCCCGCCTGATAGATGAATGGCAGGAGTATCCCCAGATATGGAATTTCGTAAGGCGCGAGGTGGATGACCGGAAAAAAAAAGGACAGTTTATCCTTACCGGCTCCGCAAACCCCGAAGAACGGGCAAAACTCCATTCAGGCGCCGGACGTTTTTCAATTATAAAAATGCGGCCAATGTCGCTGTTTGAAAAAGGCTGGTCAAGCGGCGAAGTGAGTCTGGCTAAACTTATGAAGGGCGGCGTACCCGGATCGGGGCAGGCGGATTTCAGCCTGGAAAGTCTCGCGGAAAAAATAATCATTGGCGGGTGGCCAGGACTTATCGGTGCGGGAGGCAAGGCAGCATCGCGCTTTATGCAGGATTACATCGCTCTTATCGCCGAGGTGGACATCAGCAGGTTTGGCGGTAAAAAAAGAGACCCGCAAAAACTTTTGCGCCTTATGCAATCACTTGCCAGAAATATATCTACCGAAGCATCGCTTTCGTCTCTGGCAAAGGATACCGGCGGCCACCAGGCGCAAATCACCGATGATACCGTAGCTGAATACCTTGAAGCGCTTGAACGGCTCATGGTAGTTGAACATCTTCCCGCATGGAATACGCACATTCGTTCAGCCGATACCCTGCGCAAAGCGCCAAAGCGGCATTTTACAGACCCATCCCTCGCTGCCGGCTCTCTTGGCCTGAATGTAGGTAAATTAATAAAAGATATAAATTATCTTGGTTACCTTTTTGAATCCCTAGTCATCCGCGATTTAAGAATTTACGCCGAGGCGCACGACGGAAAAGTCTACCATTACCGCGATTCACGGGATATGGAAGTAGACGCAATAATCGAATATCCCGACGGAACATGGGCGGCGTTTGAGGTAAAAATGGGTTTTAGCGCGCAGAACGAGGCCGCGGAGAATCTGCTTGCCTTTGCGAGAAAAGTAAATCAGGAGAAAATGGGACCGCCTGCGGCGTTGACTGTAATTACAGGCAACGGCTTTGCCTGCCGCCGCAAAGACAGAATAAATGTTGTGCCTTTACTGGTTTTAACCGCTTAATTCTGCCTGTAACCACTCAAAAACACCGCGAGGCGGCGCATTGCGTCTGTTAGAGTGTCCTTGTCCGGCAGAAAAACAACACGGAAATGATCTGGCTCTTTCCAGTTAAAGCCCGTTCCGTGAACCAAAAGCAGGTGCTGATCGCGTAACAGATCGAGCATGAACTTTTCATCATTGGTGATATTAAAGCGTTTAATGTCTATTTTGGGGAAACAGTACAGGGCGCCTTTTGGCATGACTACCGAAAGTCCGGGAATTTCGTTGACCAGATTGACTGCAATATCTCTCTGTTCCCGCAAACGCCCGCCGGGGAGGAGCAGCTCCTTAACGCTCTGGTAGCCGCCAAGAGCAGTCTGAATGCCGAATTGGGAGGGCATGCTGGGGCAAAGGCGCATATTGGCGAGCAGCTCAAGCCCTTCGATATAGTCTTTGGCGCATTTTTTGTTACCAGAAAGAACCATCCATGCCGAGCGGAAACCGGCGGCGCGCCATGCTTTGCTGAGGCCGTCAAAACTGACGGTAAGAACATCGGGCGCGATTGTGGACATGGGGATATGTACTGCGCCGTCATAAGTGATCCTGCTGTAGACCTCATCGGCATATATGATAAGGTTGTTTTCCCTCGCCATCTGCGCTATTGCTTCCAGTACCGGACGATCATAAACCGCGCCGGTCGGGTTGTTTGGATTGATGACCACAATGGCTTTTGTTTTGGCAGTGATCTTTGAGCGTATGTCGTCCAAGTCCGGATTCCAGCCGGAAGACTCATCACAGCGATAGTGAACCGCCCTGCCGCCCGAAAGGGAAACCGCGGCTGTCCACAGTGGATAGTCCGGCATGGGGATAAGAATTTCATCGCCGGAATCCAAAAGCCCCTGCATGGAAATCATGATGAGTTCGCTCACGCCGTTGCCGATGAATATATCGTCGATTCCCACATCCATTACTCCCTTGGACTGGAAATCCTGCATGACTGCCTTTCGGGCGGCAAAAAGCCCGCGGGAATCGCCGTAGCCTTGAGCGTTATGCAAATTGACGATCATATCGTGAAGTATTTCATCCGGCGCGTTAAAACCGAATGCACCCGGATTGCCGATGTTAAGCTTGATTACGCGAAAGCCTTCTTCTTCAATCCTTTTTGCCTCTTTGAGTACCGGGCCGCGTATGTCATAACATACATTTTCAAGTTTTGCTGATTTTGCAATCGTCTTCATTTACACTCCTCTATGCCCACAAAAATGCGCCGGCTTCGTCAATATACTTTTTGATTATCGTTATATGAACATCAGTTTCTGTTTTTGCCGCAGCCTTCTTCCAGCCTGCCACATTTATCAAAGTATTAACAACACGATCCCTGCCCTTTTCGGCTGCGGCGCGGCAATCGGCGGGTTTCAGGGAATATTTGGCAACGTTATTATGAAGAAAATAGGCTGAAAGGCCGGTTACTATGGCATCCTGTGAAGATGTTGCCAGGGATGTAAATTCCTGTTCCGCCGCTTCATAAACACCGGCGAGCATTTGTGAAAAACCGTAAAACCAGATGACCCACTGTTCATTCTTCAATTTTTTACGCTGATCAAGCCGCGTCCTGAAAAAAGCCGCCGCCGCCTTATAGTTGCCGCTTAGAACCCTTGCTGCGCCAAAAATAAGGGCATTTTTCTCTATTAGGGCGGGTTTGGCGAGCAAAGTTTTGCCTTCCAGCGCTATTACCGAAGAATAATCGGAAATAACCAGATAACAGCTTGCCAAAAGTTTGACTTTCCGGCTGCTGTATCCGCCTTTAACGTAAATTTTCTGCTCCAGATAATAGACCAGCGCAGGCCAATCCTCCCGGTCAAGCAGTGAAAAAAGCCTGTAATTTGAGAGAGAAAACACGTTCAGTCCGGCGAGGAGTAAAATCAGCAAAACAGATAGAGGCAGGGTAAAATACCGCATATTGGCCGCAGCTTCATATCCTGTAAGTATTGACGGTAAAATGATAATAATAAATAAAAAAAAGACGATAATTATATTAAAAGCGATTATCAGGAATTTGAATTTCAAATGAAACGCTCCTATAATGGACTAATTAAGGAATAGAGTTGTTCCTAACAATTCTAATCATAAATGAAAGGCGGGACTGCGTCAACGATAGTTGTTTCTGGAGTAGGAATGAAGGATTTTTTGGTTAAGGAAATAATACCTGACAGTTTTTTCACAAAACCGGTCTATCTTGATCAGGCGTTTGTCATTGCCGCTCCCGAAATGCCGTTTTCAAGGGATCTCGCCAAGCTGCTGGAAAAATGGAGTTTTGAAACGGTATGCAGCTCAGGCGATCCTCGCAAAGATTACACTCGTGACACTCCGAAAGAAGCCTCTGCCGGGGCAGGCTTGATCGGGCTTTCCGCACAATCGGATGCGGACAAGATTAAACATGCCGAGGATTTTTATTCCGCTTTTCAGCAGTTTGTAGAAAAGCTATTTCTCAAACTGACAATATCGGATGAACTTGATTTCAAGGTTGTTAACGAACAGGTAAGGGTCATGGTTGAATTCATACGCGAAGACCGCCGTTTTCTGATGAGGGTTCTCAAAAACATGGAAGCTGCACCGGATAAAAATTATGTGGCTTCCCATTCAGTGCGTTCCACCATACTTGCCGTAATTATCGGGACATACCTGAAACTTCCCAATCACCGTATGATTGAGCTTGGAGTAGCCGCCCTGCTGCATGAAGTGGGAATGTTAAAACTTCCTTCTCAAATTTACCTGAGTATGCGCCCGCTTAACGCTCAGGAGCAGAAAGCGATAGTGAGCCATCCGGTGCTTGGTTACAGTATTCTCAAATCTTTTGACCTTCCTCTCGCAATTTGCCTTGCGGCACTGGAACACCATGAACGCGAGAACGGTACCGGTTACCCGCGGCATCTTAGCAGTGACAAGATCAGCCTGTATTCAAAAATAATCGCCGTAGCCTGTTCTTACGAAGCCCTCAGTTCAAAGAGGCCGCACAAGGAAGCAAAGGACGGCTATACGGGAATGCTGGAATTATTAAAGAACGAAGGAAAACGTTATGACGACACTGTTGTGCGCGCGCTTGTTCTTTCACTTTCAATTTACCCGATTGGACTGTATGTGCTTTTGTCGAACGGGAAAAAGGGACAGGTGGTGGATGTAAATCCTGAAAATCCCAGATACCCGATTGTGCAGATTTTCGGCGAGTTTACCCCGGACGGAAAAACCAAAACCGCCCAAACAGCGCCCAATGACATCAATATTGTAAGGCCGCTCAACCATTCGGAAATTGAAAGTTAGTGTTTTTTATTGTTTTTGCCCTTATAACATTCAGCGGGTTTTTTACCCTGTTTGATTCCGCCCTAAGTTCCTGCCGCAAGCCGCGTCTGCAAAAAGAGACCGGACACATTTACCGGTCGCTCCTCAAAACACTGGAAAACCCCCGCGAATTGACGCTTACCTGCCGGTTCTGGATCAGCCTGCTCAGGATTCTTTCAGGAATTCTCGCCGGCATCAACGTTATGCGCTTTTTTGAATTAGCACATGGCAGCATTTTTCTCACGGCGTTGATCATTACGTTATCTGCATTAGCGCTGGTATTGACCGCTGTTTTGCTGGGAGATGTTCTGCCGAAATTAATCTCACAGACAGCGCCGGAAAAAATCGCCGCATTCCTGCTGCTGCCCATGAAAGTCTTTTCCTTTCCGTTAAAGCCTTTTAATTTTATTGCCGTCAGGTTTACCGCGTTTCTCCGGTCTGTTTTCCGTCTGGAAGCAGCAGACAACAGTATGACTGAGGATGAACTGCGCGAAGCTCTTATGGAAGGGGAAAAATCAGGCATTGTCGAAAGCAAAGAGCGCATAATGGTAGAAGGCGTGCTGTATTTGGGGGATCGTCCAGTCGGCGCATTTATGACGCACCGCTCCGAAATAGAGTGGTTGGACTGCAATGCCGCATACGAGGAAATCCGGGCAAAGGCACTCGAAAACCGTTCCCAGAGATGTTTTCCTGTCGTAGACGGAAACCCGGACGAAATCATTGGAGCGGTGTATCTGGAAGACATAATCCTTGATATGGCGCAGCCTGCCCCTCTCGGGTTACGCGCAATAATGCAGAAACCACAGTTTATCCCCGAAACAATGTCCGCCCTTGATGCCTTTGAATCCTTCAGACAGGGGCAAGCCAACTTTCTCTTTGTCATGGATGAATACGGAGGGCTGGCGGGGACAATATCCGTCAGGGCGTTAGTCGAAGAAATAGTGGGCGAACTGTCGGCTCCCGCGCAAAAAGAAGAACCCCTGCTCCGGCAGAAAGACGGGAGCTGGCTCGCGGACGGCACATTAAATATTGATGATGTAGCGGAAACGCTTTCCCTGGCCGGAATTCCCGAAGACCGCGATTTTCACACGCTTGCCGGTTTTGTCCTTTCACTTGCGGGAGAACTGCCCCGTGCAGGAGACAGCGTAGAGTATCAGGGGTATAAATTCAAAGTAAAGGAAATGGACGGCAACCGCATAGACAAGCTGGTTATAAGTCAGCAGATGAAATAAAGTTGCAGATCACTTTGGTGTTCAACGCTTGCAAAAGCGCCGGTAACAGAATATAATTGCAATTCTATGGATGAATACACGGTAACTATAGCGTTTGATGATGAGGCGCAGAAATGGTACGCCCAAAACGATGATATTCCCATTATTCTTGAGGACTATTCTCTTGACACGTTGATCAACCGCATAAAATTGGCCGCACCGGAAATGCTGGAAGTTAACAACATGCCCCATGCCGGGATTAACCTGACATTCAGAATGGAAGCTCAGGCGGTCATGGCGTAATGGCGGAATATGAAAAAAAAGTCCGCCAGATTCTGAAAGAATACGGCTGCTATTTCGTACGACACGGCAAAGGCGACCATGACATTTGGCACAGTCCGATAACCAACAGGAATATTACCGTGGACGGAGAAATCCGCATTCGTCATGTTGCAAACGGGATTATGAAACAAGCCGGCATTGAGTACCATTTCTGAATACACAAGTAAAAAGACGCAGCCAGCCCAATAGGCATATAAGACGCGCTTGCGTATACTGCCGCTATTTCCAAAACTTTAGTTTGCCAAGTCGTTCGGTTTATTCAGCAGGCATTGAGATACAGAAAAAGTTCACATAAAGGCGCATCGAACTTCCGGTTCGCAGACACAAAGAGAAAAAGTTTTTACTCTGTATCATTTTCAAACTTGTCTTCTCCGCCTTTGGTTCAGTAAACCTCAATATCAAATATCTTTATTGTTGAAGCACCATATCCTTGAAAATTTGTCCTTTCAAGTTTTATCCCTGTTACTTCATTTTTATTAAATATTTTCCTTTTACCCCAATTGGGCTGCTTCAACTGCGAAAACGGAATATCAAACACAAGAACTCTTCCGGTCTGGGTTTTCAATGTTAAAAAATGATAAGAACCATCAGCTTCTGTTTCTCTCATTAACAGTCCAAATTTCCAGCTTTTTCCATCCCCCACTGCTTTCAACCGTATTCCTGATCCTTCCTTCAGTGTCTGATTGATGGCTAAATTATCTAAAAAGACTCCTGCATACTTTTGTTCTCCTTTAGCAAGATTCGTTTCTACGGTCAATACATCCCTTAATCGCCCATTAAAAATCTCCATGCCTGTATTAATCTTTGCAGTTGATGCAGAGTCATTCATGGATTGCCATCCGGTTGGCATGACGATGCCTGTATCTGCAAAGCGAACAGGCAATGTAGAGGATGCAGAGCTTGCGGCCGGATCGGTGTGGCGTGGCATTTCCTTTTGAGAAGCAGTATTGGAACTCTTTAAGTTGTTAAAGATATACCCGGTTGCTACATCCGGCTTGTAGAAAAACCCAACAGGCAAATGTGTCGATAATTCCACGCCCACAGAACCGCCTGTGCGGAAATAGATCCCGGATTTTGTTACAAATTTATATCCGGCATTCAAAGCTAAAATAAAATTGTTAGCATAGGTTATAACAGTTTGACCTGTATAAGAATCAGTTGCAGGATCATAAGAATAATAAGGATGATAATAAATAGAATATGTGTACATGTTCCACTCAAACAATCCGCCCAGATACAAACCTCCCATCCGGCTGTTCCAAAAATAATTGGCGCCTATTCCCAACCCCATCCCAAAACCCTCTGAAATATTACTCAGCGCCAACGTAGGAAAACTGATGTGTAACAAAGGGTTAAATCCGCCTTTTACGAATTCTCCGGTTACAGAAGGGCCGCCTGCCAAAAAGCCGGACGGTTCAAGAGAGAGGCTGAAATACAGCTTGTCAGGGTCCAATGCCGGCCCTGTTGATTTTGGGACTTGCTGTACAGGCGCGGGAGGCGGGTTAATGACTTCCGTTGTGCCGTTTTCGTACTTTATTGAAAACACATCGCTTTTATTAATGATGATCAGAGGCCCTTCCAAATTATCAAAACGCCTGTATTTGATTTCCGTGGGAGAGATTTCTTCAATCTTTGCCTCGATCATATTGCCATTGGTTAAAACGAGCACATCCTGTGCACTGACAAAAACCTTAAACGTGAAAAATAATGCCGCCAGAATGTAGAATTTATTCATCATCGTCTCCATTGTTATTGAACCAATCGTAATCCGGATCAGACGAAATTTTTGAATATGTACCGTTTGAAATAAACACCTCATCAAGAGAGTAAGACTCCCCTTCATAAATATATTCAGCTTCTGATTTTGAAATGGTTAGCCTTTCGCCATTACCGGATACAGAAACATCAAAGAAAATTTTAAAAGAAATGCCTGCTGCCATCATTTCAAAATTATATTCACATGAAATTTGTTTTCCGGTTTTATCAATTTCAAAAGAATCTTGTATGAAAAATAGCGATTCTTCACCAAAATAAAGATAGGGACATTGAACATAAAAAGCACCATGGGGACCTTTTTTTGCCCCATAAAAACCAATTGAAGGCTTTGTATCGCCGTCCTTTGTCCATGCGGTATTACGTATTTGCTCCCATAAATCTGTAACCACTCCCGCTTCAATTTCCGCTTCACAAGAAGTAAGCCCTAAGCAAATCAGATAAACCAACAACAATGAAAGAAAACGCCTCTTATTCATAACCCACCCCTTATCTTTCATTACCTTTTATTAACCTTGTTAATAATGTCTACTTAAAGAATAGCCCCTATTCTGTAAGATATTAGAATATTTGTCAAGTCAGTCAAATAATATTTACAGCTATGAAACCTAGGAAACGGTGTGGAAATGCCATAAAATACCTGTTGGGGCAGAATATAAGGCTTTACAGGGAAACGATTTGTATTTCACAGGAAGAATTGGCTGAAAAAGCCGGCATATCACCGCCCTTTTTGGGTTCCATTGAGAGGGGCGAAAAATGGCCAAGCCCTGAAACCCTGACCGGAATAGCCATAGGATTAAAGGTAGAACCATACGATTTATTCAAACCTGAACATATTATTTCCAGTGACGTAAATAGATTAACTAAAAAATTAGTAAGAGATATACAAACATCGGTAAACCAGACTGTAAGAGCGATTAACCTGTCAATACAAGTGAACAATAAACAAGAAAAACAGCAAAATATAGATAAGTAAGTATCTCTTGGGCAGTAAGGTTGAAGTCATAATCATTCAGAAATGTATGCCTAGTAAATTCCTAAAAATACTGAATTCTGCCGCCTGAGAATATTTTACAGTGTTTTGCAGGTCAAGTTTCAGCCGGATCGCAAATCCGCCCATAAGCCAATTCCTTTGGCTTTATCATTATCCGCAGTTTTTTTTCCAATGACGCAAGAAGGCGGAGCTGCGTTTCATCGCCGATGGTGATCATGATGCCGCGCTTGCCCGCCCG
Source organism: Treponema sp. (assembly GCA_031256035.1). Taxonomy (GTDB): domain Bacteria; phylum Spirochaetota; class Spirochaetia; order Treponematales; family Breznakiellaceae; genus WQXQ01. The sequence continues at coordinate 13,731 of JAIRRJ010000107.1, forward strand.
CCCTGTGCGGCCGCAGCGGTGAATGTAGACTTCTTTGTCTTCGGGAACATCAAGGGTGATAATGTGGGTGAGGCCGGGAATATCAAGGCCGCGGGCGGCTAGGTCGGTGGATACCAGCACGTCAATTTTTCCCTGGCGGAATGAATCAAGCGCTTCCTTGCGTTCCTCGGTATTAACAGGTTTTTTGTTGATTTTTCCGAAAAGACCGGCGGCGGCTATGTGGTGGTATTGAAGTTTTGAAAGTATCTTTCCCGCTTCATCGCTGCGGCTGGTAAATACAAGCGCCTTAAAATGCGGCTTTTTGGTTTTGATTGCCGCAAGCAGGGAACGCAGGGTTTGAATCTGCCGCCGCTTTTCGCTGAACAGCGCCCAGTGTTCAATCCGCTCCCGCAGAATCTCATGGTCATCGCTTTCGATAATTTCGGCGTTTTCAAACAACGGTCCCAATAGCGCGCGGGTTTTTGCGCTGACCGTGGCTGAACAGGCGGCAATGCACAGGTTTTTATCAGAGCGTCTTTTATCACGTTCAATTAAAGCCAGCAGTTCTTTGGTTTCTTCAAGGCACTCATTAGCAGTAAGTCTGTCAGCTTCATCCAGAATGAGGAATCGCAAGCCCCCGAATTTGAGCTTTCCCATTTTTGCCAGAGCCAAAAGCCTTGCGGGATTCCCCACCGCCAGAACAGGCTTTTTTTTCAGGTCTTCCGCCTGCCTGTCGGGTTTACCTGAACCGATAAGAAGTGCTGCCGGCTCGGCGCTTGCGGCCGCGGACGACAGAAAATCAGCCTCCGCCTTAATCTGCGAACAAAGTTCAAATGTGGGAGCGCATATCAGCGCGGCAGGCGACTGTTGGCGCAGACCGCCTTCATCACAAAGCCGCTGCAATACCGGCAGCAAGTACGCAAATGTTTTGCCGGTTCCGGTTGCCGAACGAAAGATGATATTTTTATCCGCCAAAAGTTGAGGAATCACAAGGTTTTGAATAGCGGTGGGTTTTGTAATGGAACGGGGTTTAAGTTTTTCGATGAACGAAGGGTTTACGCCCAGAGTGTCAAAAACATCCATGACAGGCTACTTACAGCACACTAGTGTGCTAAAGCACACTTTGCAAAAATTGCCTTGTGCGTTCGTTTGAAGGATTGCTGAATATCTGTTCCGGCGAGCCGGTTTCCAGAATAGAGCCTTCATACATGAACAGCACCCTGTTGGCGACTTCCCGCGCAAAGCCCATTTCGTGGGAGACAACCAGCATGGTCATACCGGCGGCGGCAAGCTGCTTCATAACAGCTAACACTTCGCCGACAAGCTCAGGGTCGAGTGAAGACGTCGGTTCATCAAAAAGCATGATCCTGGGTTCCATTGCAAGGGCGCGGGCAATAGCAACCCTCTGTTGCTGACCGCCGGAAAGCTGTGAAGGAAACGCGTCTATTTTATCGCTAAGTCCGACACGCTCCAGTATCTGCACAGACTTTTCCCGCGCTTCATCGTGCGGAAGTTTGCGGACATGCACCGGAGAAAGCATAACGTTCTCAAGGGCAGTTTTATGCGGGAAAAGATTAAAACGCTGGAACACCATGCCCACTTCAAGCAGCGACTTATTGCGCTCATCGTGATGCATCTTCACCTTGTTCACCCTGTTGTGGCAGTCAAAGAGCAGTTTGTCTTCTATGTAAATTTGCCCCTCATCAATTGGTTCAAGGTGGTTAAGGGTACGAAGGTATGTTGATTTACCTGAACCGGAGGGACCGATTATGCAGACCACTTCGCTCTGTTCCACGGAAAGGGACACATTTTTCAGCACTTCAAGCGGCTGGCGTCCCTGAGTGCGAAAGGTTTTATATACTCCGGCAGTTTTGATCATTGTCATTGTGCCGGCCTTACTCGTACACCGAGTATTTCTTTTCCAGTTTGTGAAAGACAAATGAAAAAACCCACGTGATAATTAGATAGAGAAACATTGCCGGAATATAGACGAGGGCTGAACGGGTAGAACCTTCAATGCTTCTGGTTACTTTCGTGATGTCAATGAGGGCGATCATGGATACAAGTGAAGTATCTTTCAATATCAGAATGAACTCGTTGCCCACAGGCGGAATGAGCCGCCTTATGGACTGTGGAATGATCACGAGCCGCATGGTCTGCGCGTAAGACAGCCCAAGGGCGCGGGACGCCTCAAATTGCCCCTTGTCAATGCTTTGAATTGCCGCGCGGACAATCTCCGCCGAGTAAGCTGCAACATTGAGGCTATAGGCGATAAAGGCATAAACAAACCTGTTTAACTCCTGATTCCGTATCGGAATAAGAAAAACAGGCGAGATCATCGGCAAGGCATAATAGATGAAGAACAACTGCATAAGAAGGGGTGTTCCCCTGAAAAAGAAAATGTAGGCGCTGCAAATTTTATTAATTACAATGCGCCTGGACATTTTCCCAAGGGCAAGAAAAATACTTAAAAACACCCCGGCTGACACAGAGGTAATTGTCAGCCCTATTGTTATCCTGGCTCCTTTCAAGAGCGCGATAACCCAAATGCTTTCCAGGAACGAGTAAATCCAGGATAAAAACGAGTCAATCCAGTAAAAAAAATTCTGAAAAATCTCCATGCTTTACCGGACACCGCTCACCATGTCAACATTCAGGTTGTTCATTGAAATCCTGCGCATTGTCCCCTCGGCAAAAAGCTCATCCAGAGCCTTGTTAATGGCATCGGTAAGCGCGTTGTTTCCCCTCTTTATGCAGATGCCGAAGAACTCATCGGGTTCTCCCAGCCATGTGATTTCAAAGGGGGCGTCATCGCCGGTAGTGTAATCCAAAGCCACTACGCTGTCGGTAACAATAACATCAACGCGGCCAAGCAAAAGTTCATCAAAGCAGTTCATCACCTTGTCGTATTCAAACGGAGTATACCTAAGCCCGTCTTCTACAAGTTTCGCCATAAAGAATTTGGCGGTTGTTTCAGCCTGATATGACACTCCAAGGCCTGCCAATTCCTGCGGCGACCTGGGTTTAACCGGCGAATTCTTGCGGACTACAATTGACATGGCATTGCCGATATAAGGCTTTGAAAAATTATGGACTGTCAGGCGTTCATCCGTAATAGTAACCGAAGACATTATGCAGTCATACCTGCGTGTTTCCACTCCGGCAAAAATCCCGTCCCAGGCAGTATCAACAAATTCCACCTGAAGCCCCATTTTTTCCGCAATTGCTTTCCCCATGTCCACGTCTAAACCCATGGGCGTCTTGCCATCGGGTCCGTAATACTCCATCGGCGGATAGCCTAATTCCATGCCAACCATTAAAACACCTTTTTTAATGGTAAGCCCGCCTGATTCTTTTTTTGTGCAGCCGGTAATCATCACGGCGGCAAGAATTGCCAAAATCACTACTGTCTTTTTCATTTGTTCCTCCAAAAATATAAATTAGTTTACATGCCGTAAACCGCGATCATAACGCCCGCGGCAATGGCAGTACCGATAACGCCCGCCACATTGGGGCCCATTGCGTGCATCAACAGGAAGTTCCCGGGATCGGACTCAAGCCCCACTTTGTTGGAAACACGGGCAGCCATCGGCACGGCGGAAACTCCGGCGGAGCCGATGAGGGGATTGATCTTCTCTTTCAGGAAAAGGTTCATAAACTTGGCGACCATAACGCCAGTCGCGGTAGCAATGCAGAACGCTACCAGTCCCATCACAACAATGATGAGAGACGAAGAGCTCAGGAATTTTTCAGGCGTCATCTGGCTGCCCACTCCCAAAGAAAGGAACATGGACACAATGTTCATAAGCTCGTTCTGGGCGGTTTTGGAAAGCCTGTCCACCACGCCGATTTCACGCAGGAAGTTTCCGAACATGAGGCAGCCGATAAGGGGCGCCGCCGCCGGAATAAGCAGAATCGCGAGCGCAAACACAACCAGCGGAAACGCGATTTTCTCGGTTTTGGAAACCGAGCGGAGCTGCCTCATTCTGATAAGCCGCTCTTTCTGACTGGTCAATGCTCTCATGATGGGCGGCTGGATCACAGGCACCAGCGCCATGTAGGAATAAGCCGCAACCGCCACGGTCGCCATCAGGTGAGGGGCGAGTTTCGCCGCAATGTAAATAGTTGTGGGACCGTCCGCACCGCCGATAATCGACACCGCGCAGGCTTCTTTCAGGTTAAAGGCAACGCCGGGCAGGAAGTTGGCGAGACTGACAAAGAACAAAGTTGCAAAAACGCCGAACTGCGCGGCAGCGCCCAGAATGGCGGTCTTGGGGTTGGCGATGAGAGGGCCGAAATCAGTCATTGCTCCGATGCCGACAAATATCAGGAGCGGGAAAAATTCATTTCCAACCCCGGCATTGTAAATAATGTTGAGAAAGCCCTGATGTTCCCATATTTTCAGCGTATCATTCCAAACTCCCTGCTCCCCCATACCGGCAAACGGAATATTTGCAAACACTACGCCGAACCCGATAGGAATCAACAGCAGCGGTTCAAAGCCTTTTGCCGCTCCAAGGTAAATCACCAAAAAGCCAATCAGCACCATAAGGAGTTCTTTCCAGCCCGTAATCCAGGTGGTCTTGTATCTGCCGGTTGCCTCGTCAATGATGGTCGTTTCCTTTTCCCAGTAGTTGTTTATAAACGCATAGATGCCTGTAGACTTGGCGATGTTTTTGAAGAAGCTGCCAAGTGAAACATGCGGCAGATCCTTGCTGTTCGGGATAATACCGGTCAAATTCCTTATTGACGGCAATTCTTCACTTGAAGGCGAGCTTTGAGCCTGTGCAGGGGGACTGAAAGCGGCATTGAAAAATGAAAATACAAACGCGCCGATCAGTATGAGAAGGCATATCTTGGTAATAAATACCGGGTCTTTTTTATTCAGCATCTTCTCCTCCTTAACCAATTTCCGCTATGGGCTGTTGTGAAGCGACCTGCGTTCCGGTGGGAACAAGGAAGCGAATCTTCCCTGATGCAGTCGCTTTTATTTCCAGTTCCATCTTCATGGACTCGATGATAAGCACCGTGTCGCCTGTTTTAACAGCCGCGCCTTCGCCTACGGAGTAACGCAGGACAGTTCCTGCCACCGGCGCGGGGACAACTGTGCCCCCACTCGCTGCCGGCGCGGCAACAGGCGCTGCCTGTGCAGGGGCAGGTGCTGGCGCCGCTACAGGAGTGCCGCCGCCGATTTCAGCGACAGGCTGCTGTGCCGCAACCTGCGTTCCTGCCGGCACAAGGAAGCGAATCTTCCCTGATGCAGTCGCCTTGATTTCAAGTTCCATCTTCATGGACTCGATGATAAGCACCGTGTCGCCGGATTTTACATTTGCGCCTTCCGCCGCTACATAGCGGAGAATGGTGCCGGCTACAGGAGCGGGTATTGTCGCGCCCCCGGAAGCCGCAGGGGCGGCTGCCGGAGCAGAGGCAGACGGGGCAACAGCCACAGTTCCTGCCAGGGCGACTACTACATCGTAGTTTGAGCCGTTTACGTTCACTGAATAACGAGCAGCCTGCCCTGCTGCCGCAGGTGTGGCTGCGCCAGCGCCTGCGGCCACGAGTCCGCTGGCGGGCTTGGGAGCCTCGGTTTCGGGCTTGAAGACCACAGGGCCTTCGCCGCGCTTTTTGAAGAAGTCAGGCGCGACTTTGGGGAACATGGCGTATGTGAGAACATCTTCCGGCGTAACAGTGCTTGTTCCGAGGAGTTTCTTTGTCTCATCTTCCAGTTTGGAATATTCGGAAGGAATATCGTCCGCCGGACGGTGGGTGATTTCCTTTTCCATCTTGAGGGCTTCAAGCGCCTTTTTGACTACATCGGGATTCTTCGGGGCGGGACACTTGCCGTACTTGCCCGCCATAACATCCTGGAATTCGCCGGAAAGTTTGTTGTAGCGTCCGAACAGTACGTTGAACACCGCCTGTGTTCCCACGATTTGGCTTGTGGGTGTTACCAGCGGCGGATAGCCTGCGTCTTTCTGAACTACGGCGATTTCTTTCAATACATCGTCCATCTTGTCGGATGCGCCCTGCTCCTTGAGCTGGCTCTCCAGATTGGACAACATTCCGCCGGGAACCTGACTTTGCAGGATGCGGGTATCCGCGCCGAGGAAGCTCGACTCAAACTTTTTGTAGTTGTTTCTTACTTTGCGGAAATAGGCGGCAATTTCGAGTAACAGATTGTTGTCAAGCCCGGTGTCGTACTCGGTGCCTTTGAAAATTTCGACCATTGTTTCGGTGGGGCTGTGGCTCGTACCCATCGACATTGAAGAAATTGTGGTGTCAAGGATTTCCGCTCCCGCTTCGGCGCATTTTACGAGGGTCGCAACCGACATACCGGTTGTGGCGTGGGTGTGAACTTCGACAGGAATGCTCGTTACTTTTTTGATCGCTTTAACAAGATCATAGCCTTCGTAGGGTTTCAAGAGTCCTGCCATATCCTTGATACAGATTGAATCCGCGCCGATGTCAACGAGCTGTTTGGCAAACTCGGCGTATTTTTCGATTGTATGGAAAGGAGTTACCGCGTATGAAATAGTCGCTTGAATGTGCTTGCCCGTTTTCTTGGCAGCGGCAGTGGCGGCGGCGAATTTGCGCGGATCGTTTACCGCATCGAAAATACGGAAAATATCAACGCCGTCTTTTGCCGCGTATTCCACGAATTTGGCGACAACGTCATCGGCATAGTGCCGGTAACCGAGCAGGTTCTGCCCGCGCAGCAACATCATAATCGGAGTTTTCGGAAGAGCTTTCTTCAGTTTTTTAAGCCGCTCCCAGGGGTCTTCGTTGAGGAAGCGGATGCAGGAGTCAAAAGTGGCTCCACCCCAGGCTTCCAGCGCATAATAGCCGACTTTGTCGAGCTTATCGCAGATAGGCAGCATATCCGCAGTTACCATGCGGGTAGCAAATAGGGACTGGTGAGCGTCCCGAAGAACCAAGTCTGTAAGTTTTACTTTAGGCATTTTCTCCCCCTTAATTGTTTTTTCGGTATTCATTAACGGCAGCCGAAATGGCGGCAGTTACTTCTCCGTTTCCGGACTTTGCAGCCGCAGGAACGGCTTTTGCCGCCGCCGAAGACGCCGTGTCTTTATCCAGCCCTAACCCATGAATCACCTTCCCGACCAGAGTAATGGCGACAATCATGACTACCAGGAAACTGAACACAACCCCCATGCCGAACAGGGTAAGCACCCCGCTCTGTTCCAACATATCAAATATGGTCATATAACCTCCGTATATATTATTGTTTCTATAGTACAGATAAAAGCGGTTTATTTACAAGTACTATTCAGGTGTAAAGGAAACCGGTAGCTGCTACCTCAGCTTCTTCCTTAACTTGCGTTGTCTTTTCCGCTCCGCTTCAGCCTCTTCCCTGTTGCTTTGCTTCTGCTGCTCGGTATTTTCATCGTACACGCGGATTACTTCCCTGCCGGGCAGCCGTGACGCGATTAAGAGCCAGACAACGCCGAAGAGGATCATGAGGAAGCAGAGAATTTGACCGGTGGAAAAGCTGAAAGGCGGGTGGCTGTACGCCGGTGAAAGAGCGCTTTTGACAAACTCAATGCGGTAGCCAAGGTCTTCGTCCGGTTCGCGGAAATACTCGATAAAAAAGCGGAATAAACCGTAACCCATGAAATACAGTCCAACAAGAAAACCCTTGAAGGGTTTGCGGTTACGGAAGAACCAGATAATAGCCCAGAGTACAATTCCTTCTAAAATCATTTCGTACAATTGGGAAGGATGGCGGGGCAAATTTACAAATGCGCCTGTTATTGCAGTGCCTGTTTTTTCGGCAATTTCCCGCACCCAGCTTTCCGCTGCGGGAAGCCTCGTAGCTCTGGGAAAAATCATTCCGATGGGGCTTGTTGTTACCCTGCCGTAAAGTTCAGCATTGAGAAAGTTCCCCAGCCGCCCGAATGTGTAGCCAAGCGGGATGGCGGCGGCATACATATCGCCTATTTCGCGGAAACTGAACCGCTTGATCTTCGCATAGGCAACGACTGCGAGAAGGCCGCCAAATGCGCCGCCGTGGTAGCTCATTCCCTGCAAGCCGGTAAACCTTCCGTTGCGGAACGGCCAGAAGATCAGCCATGGTTGCAGGATGTAGGTATTGTCCGGATGATAAACAATCGTGGAAAAAAGACGCGCGCCTACTAACAGCGCAAGAATCCCCCAGAAAAACAACCCGGAAAGCTGGTCGTCTGTCATGGGAAAGTTACGCTCTTTGACCTGCCTGCGGTACATAAAGTATGCGGTGCCGAAAGCGAAAATATACATCAGTCCGTACCAGCGCACCGGCAAACCGGGGATAATTTCAGGTTTTAGCCATGAAGGAAAAGGAATTGATAGCAGCATTCTATACCTTTACTCCTTAGAATTTTAATCGGAATTCCCTGACAACCGAAGGGTGTCAGGGAACAAAGCCCTGCTGAATGGCGCTGGTCAGCTTCATTTTGATAAAGACGTTTTCTTTTTTCAGCTTGGCAATTTCAAACTGCTGAGATTTGACCGTCTCGATTAAGTCGCCCTGATTCATTGCGCCCGAATGGAGCAGGTCTTCAACATATTCCATCTTGCTGTCGAAATCAGCTTCCGCTTCCATTTCCGCTTCCTGAAAACTGTCCTCAATCTGCTTGTCATCGGGGGAATATGTATCTTCCGGACTTTCCAGTATCTTGTCGGCGATGCGGTAGATCGCCTGAGAAAGCACCGACTGCGGTTTGTAAAGGGTGATGGGCAGCCGTGATGAAAGGGCAGTGTCCTGTACCACATCGCGGTAGATGATTCCCAAATGTTCAATTTTAAGGTCGAGGTATTCTTCGCAGGAGCGGCGTATTTTCATGGCTACATCAGCGCTCTTGGGTTCGTCAACCATATTCATAATGAGCCGGGGATGCAGCATTTCAAGGCGGCTTATAAACTTTTCGTAGGAGGTTGAATCGATTTTTTTTATGTGCGGCAGTATTTTTGGGATGTAGAGCTTATGATGCCCCGCGTGTTCCTTGCGGAGTTTTTCAAGATAAACGCTGGCACGGGACCCCTTGGTGAAGGAAGTGAACATCAGGCGGAACACTGCGTTTTTCAGGAACACATACGCGTTAAGCACAGCAGTTACCGCGGGAGAGGAAACAATAATGCCCTGCCCCGAAAGCAGGAAAAAGTCCAGAATGGACTGATGCGTCCCCGCGCCCAAATCCAGTATCAGAATATCGGCGTCATCTTTAAGGGAGAGAAGCTGCTTAACAAGAGCCTTGCGCTGGGCTGCGCTTAGATTGGCAGTACCGGGTATCTCATTATCGCCGGGGATAAAACGCAGCCCCCGCACATCGGTATCGACAATAACATCCGTAAAATTCGACTTGGTATTGTTGAGGAATGTCCCGATACCCATCTTGGGCGCATGGTGTCCCAAAACCAGATGGAGGTTTGAAGCTCCCAGGTCAAGATCAGCCAATACCACACTTCGACCTGCCTGAGCAAAAGCCACGCCTAAATTTGCCGAAACGAGTGATTTTCCCACACCGCCTTTTCCGCTTGCTATTGGAATAATCCGCATTGCTTATCCTCCGTGATCCTGACCCTATAAATAAGGTAAAGAGAGATGGAATATTGATCAATAGGCTGAACCTTCATCCGGCAATGTGGAAAATAGCTACAGGTTATATTAGACTTATAAAAGGAGTAATACTATGAAATATTTAGCCATTATCTGCGTTCTTTTGGCGTTTTCAGGCTGCGCCAAGCCCCCTATCGCCGAGATGGACAGCGCCAAAGAGGCTGTTTTGAGGGCGGAAAATGATGACGATGCGGTAAAATACGCCGGTAGTTTCCTGACGCGGGCGCGCGATGCCCTGAAACAGATGGAAAGTGCGGCTGAATCCAAGCGATATGACGCTGCCAGAACCCATGCGGCGGAAGCGGTAACTTTGGCGGAAAAGGCAGTCTTGGAAGGTAAGGCAGGAGGTATCAGAGCAAGGGAAGCGGCGGCTGCCATGCTTTCGGGACTGCGGCCGGCAATTGATGAAGCCGATAAGAACATAAAAGCAGCCCAATCCGCGAACCTTGCTCTTGATTATCCGCAGTTGAACCGGGAGTTGGATGGCGCCCGCCGCGATACGGAGGGGGGAGAAAACGATCAGGCGATGGGCAGGCATCAGGAAGCTCTGGAAAAAGGCAGAAACGCGAGAGCATCTCTTGGCAGTATAAATCAGGCGCTTTCAAATGCGGTAACCGCTGTTTCCCGTAAAAAATAGAGAATGAAACAACACATTGTATCGGCATTGGTTGAAAACAGGGCAGGTACTCTCAGCAGGGTGTCCGGGCTTTTCAGCCGCCGGGGATTCAACATCGACAGCCTGACAGTAGGTGAAACCGAAGACCCTTCCGTCTCACGCATGACGATTGCTGTAACCGGCAATGACCGGAAACTGGAACAGATCGTCAAACAGCTTGGCAAGCTGGTCGATGTAATCGCCGTGCGGGAACTGGAGCCGTCATCGTGCCTGCGCCGTGAAATCATGCTTGTAAAAACCAGCGCAGATGAAAAAACCCGCCCCGCCGTTCTGGAGATAGCCGGTATCTTCCGCGCGCGCGTAGTCGATGTTTCCCAAACAACAATCACGATCGAAGCCACTGGCAACACAGACAAACTGAACGGCCTTTTGCTGCTGCTTCGCCCCTACGGCATCCTTGAGCTTGCCCGCACCGGCCTTGTGTCGCTGGAACGCGGCAGCAATGTGCTTTCGGCACAAGCTTCAGCACAAGCTTTCTGCACAACTTGAGGCGCCAACGCAACATTTATCCTGACACTGTGCTGCTATCAAAGAGGAGAGGAAATCATGGCAGACGCAAAGACATTGTTTGAAAAGGGTGAAGCTGCAAAAGACAACAAAAAATTTGAGGAAGCCATAGAATATTACCGGAAATCGGCGGATTTGGGGTATGCCGAAGCCCAGTTGGCATTGGGGATTTGCTATAATTATGGTTTACCTGTTTCTGAAGATTTGAAAAAAGCATTTGATTTGTTTCAAAAAGCGGCTGTTCAGGGAAATTCCGGGGCACAGACCCAATTAGGGTTATGTTATGCGTGTGGCAGCGGCGTTTCAAAAGACGACAAAAAAGCTGCGGAGTGGTGGCATAAGGCGGCAAAACAAGGTAATGCTGAGGCTCAAAGGAATTTAGGATTATGTTTTCAGGAAGGTCTGGGTGTAACACAGGATTTTGAAAAAGCATTTAACTGTTTCTCCAAATCCGCTCAACAGGGATTTGCGGAGGCGCAACTAAACATCGGATTGTGTTATGAAGACGGAAAAGGCGTATCACAGGATTATGCAAAAGCGGCAGAATGGTACAAAAAAGCAGCAACGCAGGGGAATGAGGACGCCGCAAATAATCTTGATCGTCTCAAAAAATTAAGACTCGTTTAGCCGCCTGCTCGGGTATCATGCACCGGAAATGCGGTTGATTGATTAATTCACGGTGAAAGTGTAGTCTTAAAAAACAACCCCTAAATGCGAATGAATGTAATTGATAACGCGCTCAAACCTTATTATTCTTCCGAAAGCGCGATAATTTATAACGAAGACTGTCTGGAACTTCTGTCACACATCAAAGAAAATTCAATAGATATGATCTTCGCCGATCCGCCGTATATGTTGTCGAATAACGGGCTTACCTGCCAAAACGGAAGGATGGTCAATGTCAACAAGGGCAAGTGGGACGCAAGCAAAGGTTTTGAAGAAGACGCAAAGTTTCACGATACATGGATAACAGCCTGCCGCAGGGCGCTGAAACCGGAAGGCACGATCTGGATTTCAGGCACATACCACAGCATCTACCATTGCGGATATTTGCTTCAGAAAAATGACTTTCACATACTCAACGATATCGCGTGGTTCAAGCCAAACGCCTCTCCCAATCTTAGCTGCCGCTTCTTCACCGCCTCGCATGAAACACTCCTGTGGGCACGAAAAGACAAAAAAGCGCGGCACACCTTCAATTATGATGAAATGAAAAACGGCTTGTTTCCTGAAGATAAAATGAAAAAAGAAAACACGCAGATGAGATCGGTGTGGTCTATCCCGCCGCCTAAAAACACAGAAAAGCAATTCGGCAAACATCCCACGCAAAAGCCTGTTGATTTGCTGCTGCGAATAATTAATGCCTCGACAAACAGCGGCGCTGTAATTTTTGACCCTTTCAACGGCAGCGGGACAACAGGCGTTGCGGCGGCGCTGGCGGGCGGCAGATATTACATCGGCGCGGAAACAGACGCCGCTTTTTGCGAATTGACGGTGAAGAGGCTGCAACCATGACCGATGCCACCCGCCGGATTATCGAACAGATTCTCGCAGTACCCAAAGGCAAAGTTTCCTGCTACCGGGACATTGCCCTGAAAGCGGGGCTTCCCAACGGCGCGCGCCAGACCGTGAGGGTACTCCACTCCATGTCGGAAAAACACAATCTGCCATGGCACCGGATAATCCGTTCAGACGGCAGCATCGCCCTTGAAGAAGGCGCGGGAAAGGAATTGCAGATAACACTCCTGCGCGCCGAAGGGGTGGTAGTTTCTCCTAAAGGAAAGGTGGATATGGCGCGGTATGGGGTATAGGCTATTCACAGGCTTTTAATGTAAAATATTATAATGATCGGCGATACACGCACAATTAAAATCCTCGATACCACCCTGAGGGACGGAGAACAGGCGCCCGGATGCAGTATGAATCTGCCTGAAAAAATTGAAGTGGCAAGGCGGCTGGAAAGGCTTGGCGTTGATATTATCGAAGCGGGTTTCCCGGCTTCAAGTCCCGGAGACCTTGACGCTGTAAAAGCCATCGCAGGTGTCATAAAGAACAGCGCCGTTGCGTGCCTGTGCCGCTGTCTTGAAAAGGACATTGACGCCGGACGGGAGGCGCTGGCGAAGGCGGCAAGCCCGCGCATTCATGTGTTTCTCGCGACTTCTCCCGTTCACATGGAATATAAACTTAAAATGACTGAAGCGCAGGTACTGGAACAGGCAACAGCCGCTGTAAGATACGCGAAAAAATTCTGCAATGATATTGAGTTTTCCGCAGAGGACGCTTTCCGCAGCGATCCTGATTTTGTCTGCAAAGTGTTCGCCGCCGCCATCGATGCGGGCGCACTGACGGTGAATTTCCCCGATACCGTAGGATACGCAATGCCTGCTGAATTCGGCGAGCGCATCCATTATGTGAAAGACCACACTCACGGCATGGAGAAGGCGTGCCTTTCAGTGCATTGCCACAACGATCTTGGGCTTGCGGTGGCGAATAGCCTCGCCGCGGTGAGCGCCGGAGCGGCGCAGGTTGAGTGTACGATCAACGGCATCGGAGAACGGGCGGGCAATGCGTCCCTTGAAGAATTTGTCATGGGCCTGCGCCTTCGCCGCGAGCTTTATTCCGCCGATACTCACATTGACAGCACGCAGATTTATTCTGTAAGCCGCCTCGTCTCTCAGGTTACGGGAATTAAACTCCCGCCGAACAAGGCTATTGTCGGCGATAACGCGTTCGCCCATGAAGCGGGAATTCACCAGCACGGAGTTTTGGCAAATCGGGAAACCTACGAAATCATGACACCCGAATCTATCGGCATTCCCAAAAACACCATTGTCCTCGGCAAACATTCAGGCCGCCATGCCTTTGAAGAACGCCTGAAAGAATTGGGACTCCCCGTTGACGCTGAAACCTTTGAAAAAATATTCGCCGGTTTCAAGGAACTTGCCGATAAAAAGAAAGCTGTTAGCGACCGCGATATTGAAGCTCTGGTGAGGGACATCGTTGTCTCAATACCAGAAACATGGAAGCTGGATCATTGGGCAGTGAACACGGGTTCTGCGCTTGGAGCGTCCGGCGTTATCCGCCTGCAGCACAAGGACGGCAAGTATGAAAAAATTGTTTCAATGGGAGACGGCCCTGTTGATTCGATATTCAAAGCGATTAACCAAATTATCGGCAAAGAGCCTGAGCTTGAGTTATACGAAATTGGCGCTATCACGGGCGGTTCGTCATCGCAGGGTGAAACAATGGTTAAAATCGCGATGAACGGGCAGAGGTGGAACGGGCACGGAGTGAGTACAGATATAATTGAATCATCAATAAAGGCGTATCTTTCGGCGATCAACGCAATGGAATATTATCTTTCGGAGAACGGAAAATGAGAAACGAAAAATTTGACATAGAGATACTTGATACCACTTTGCGCGATGGGGCGCAGGGCGAAGGAATTGTTTTTTCCGTGCGGGACAAACTCGCCATAACGGAAACACTGGATGAACTCGGCGTTATGTGGATAGAAGCGGGCAATCCGGGAAGCAATCCCAAGGATTTGGAATTCTTCCGTTTGGCATCATCCCTCAAACTGAAAAACGCTAAACTCTGCGCCTTTGGCTCAACTCGCAAAAAGGGAACAAAGGCGGTGTACGACAGCCAGCTCATCTCGCTGCTTAACGCAAAGACTGAAAATGTAGTGATCTTCGGCAAAAGCTGGGACATGCATGTGAACGAAGTGCTGCAGGCAGATTTGGAAGAAAATATCGCCATGATTACCGAGACCATAGCTTTTCTGAAAGCCGAAGGCCGCAGCGTGATTTACGATGCCGAACATTTTTTTGACGGCTGGGTGTCAAACCCCGCTTACGCCCTCTCCACGGTAAAGGCGGCGCTTGATGCAGGAGCAGACCGCATTGTGTTATGCGACACTAACGGCGGGAATTTCCCAGATGTAATTTCTGCCGCTGCGCTCGCCGTTGTGAACACAATGCCGAATAAGGTCATCGGCATACATGCGCATAACGATTCCGGTCTTGCGCTTGCGAATACAATCGCCGCTGTGCAGGCAGGCTGCGCCCATGTGCAGGGGACGCTTGTCGGCTTCGGGGAACGCTGCGGCAACACCGCGCTTGCGGCTCTCATTCCTTCGCTGGAACTCAAGCTGGGACGGCGCTGCCTGCCGGAAGGAAGCTTAGTCCGCATCGGGGAACTGACTCGCAGAGCGGCTGAAATAGCCAATGTAATAATCAGCGATGATATGCCGTACATCGGGGCGCACGCGTTCTCGCACAAGGCGGGAATGCACGCGGACGGTATTTTGAAAACACAGCGTTCTTTTGAACACATAAACCCCGCCGCTGTCGGCAACGAGCGCCATTTTCTCATCAGCGAAATCGGCGGCCGCTCCGCCCTTGTCGAGCGTGTAAAGAAAATCGATCCTTCAGTAGACAAGGATCATCCTGTCATTGTTTCGTTAGCTGAAAAACTGAAAACCCTTGAAGCCGAAGGCTGGGCATTTGAAGGGGCGGACGCCAGTTTTGAAATTCTTGTCAGGCGGGAACTTGGCAGCTACAGGCCGCTTTTCAGCATTGCCGCCTACCGCGTAATGAGCGAACATCCTACAGGCGGGACAATTGCCTGTTCACACGCCTGGGTAAAAGTTCTGGTAGGGGATCAGTATGAAATCGCCGCCTCCGAAGGAGTGGGGCCGGTGAGCGCGCTTGACGGTGCTCTACGCCGTGCGCTTACCCACTTTTTTCCAAACCTTGCGAAGGTAAGGCTGGAAGATTACAAGGTAAGGGTGATCGACGGCAAAGACGCGACCGCCGCGCAGGTGCGTGTATTGATTGAATCCACGGACGGTCAGCATAACTGGAGCACTGTCGGAGTTTCAGCCGACATTATAGACGCAAGCCGCGCCGCTCTTGTAGACTCGATAGAGTATAAACTTATAGCTGGCGCAGAAAAGAAGAATTAAACGATGAAATACTCCGGCGCGCGCATCCTCATTGAGTCTCTGATTGAGCAGAAAGTTGATACAATTTTTGGCTACCCCGGCGGCGCGGTTCTTCACATATACGATGAACTCTACAAACAAAAAGACCGCATCCGCCACATCCTCGTAAGCCATGAACAGCATGCCGCGCACGCCGCAGACGGATACGCCCGTTCAAGCGGCAGGGTCGGAGTCTGCCTTGCAACTTCCGGCCCGGGAGCCACCAATCTTGTAACAGGAATCGCTACTGCTTATGTCGATTCTGTTCCCATTGTAGCGATCACAGGAAACGTCAGCGTCCCGCTTCTGGGCAAGGACAGTTTTCAGGAAGTGGACATCACCGGCGTTACCATGCCCATTGTTAAACACAACTGGATTGTTGAAGATGTACGCGATCTGGCGGAAATTATCCGTGAAGCGTTTATTGTCGCAAAATCAGGAAGGCCGGGACCTGTTCTCATTGACATTCCGAAGGATATAAGTTCTTCGTTATGTGAATACGTAAGTATTGCTGGTAACGCTGATGGTAGCGCCGCAAACGGCAGCGCCAAGCGGCTCCTTGAAAGAAACAAACGCGAAACATTCACCGAAGCTGACATTGAAAGAGCCGCCGCTCTCATAAAAAACTCAAAACGCCCGATGCTCTTTGCCGGTGGCGGCGTAATCCTTTCCGGCGCAAGTGCGGAGGTAAAAAAAATCGCGGAGCAACTCAACGCGCCTGTCGCCCTGTCGCTGATGGGGATGGGCGCATTTCCGCATGATCACCCGCTGTGTACCGGTCTTATCGGAATGCACGGCACTACAGCTTCAAACAAAGCGGTGCAAAAATCAGACCTTTTGATCGCCATCGGCGCTCGTTTTTCAGATCGCGTAACAAGCAGCGTTGAACGTTTTGCCCGTAACGCGAAAATTATACATATAGACATCGATCCCGCGGAGATTAACAAAAATATTTTCGCCGATGCCTTCATCGTGGGCGATATAAAAATCGTGTTAAACAGGCTCATAAAAAAAATACCGGCAAAAATGCCAACCGAATGGAACGGCGAAATAAGCAAGTGGAAGGCTGAGATTCCGAAGGATCATCACCGAAAGGCATCTGGGCTGCATGCGGCTTTACAGCCGCGCTTTATCATTCAGGAAACGGCAAAAGCTCTTAGAAACGATGCGATTGTTGTAACCGATGTGGGGCAGCATCAGATATGGACTGCCCAGTTCTACCCTTTCAATGCTCCGCGCAGTTTCTTAACTTCGGGAGGCATGGGGACAATGGGCTATGGCATGGGCGCGGCTCTGGGAGCGAAAATCGCGAACCCCGCAAAACCGGTTGTCCTGTTTTCGGGAGACGGCTGTTTCAGAATGAACTGCGCCGAAATGGCGACCTTGGTAAAGGAAACGCTTCCCGTGTTGATCGTCATTTTCAACAACAGCGCACTTGGGATGCTGCGCCAATGGCAGAAGTTTTTTTATGATGCTCATTATTCAGAATCTGACCTTGATAACCGCAGCCCTGATTTTGTAAAACTTGCCGATGCCTACGGCATTTCAGGCTTTCGCGTAACAAATGAAAAAGAGTTTCTTGACGCGCTTGCAAAAGCCATAAAAATCACCGCCCTTGGCAAACCTGCTCTGATAGAAATGGTTATAAACAAGGATGAAAGAGTTGTTCCCATGGTTCCGGGTGGCAAGCCCGTTGATGAACAAATAATGTAAGGAGGGATGAAATGAAAGTATTTTTAATCGGAGGAACAGGGCTTTTAGGCAGCGCGGCTGCCGAAGAATTGATTAAACGCGGGCATGAAGTACGCGCCATTGCCCTGCCGCCAGTTCCCGAAGGGGCGCAACTGCCGCCGCAAATGGCGTTGGAATTCAAAAACTACCTTACGCTTTCGGATGACGAAATTCGCAGATGTTTTGACGGCTGCGATGGTTTTGTTTTTGCAGCAGGTATCGATGAGCGGATAACAGGACCATCTCCGATATACGAGTATTTTAACAAATATAACGTGACTCCTCTTGAAAAACTTTTGCGCATTGCCAAAGAATGCGGCGTTAAACGTTCGGTTATTTGCGGTTCGTATTTTTCCTATTTTGACAAAATATGGCCGCACCTTGAACTTGGCAGGTGGCATCCTTATATCCGCAGCCGCATAGAACAGGAAAAGATGGCGATGACGTTAGCTGATAAAAATTTCAATGTAGCGGTAATGGAGCTTCCGTATATATTCGGCGTGCAGCAGGGACGCGAACCGGTGTGGACAATCATCGTAAAAGCGGTGCGCGGTATGAAGACTGCCACAATGTATCCCAAAGGCGGAACCACAATGGTAACAAGAAGACAGGTAGCACAGGCAATGGCAGGCGCGCTGGAAAAAACAAATGGCGGACAATGCTGGCCCATCGGCTGCTACAATATGACATGGAAACAATTTCTCGCCATTGTACACAAGAACATGGGAATGCCCAAGAGAAAAGTTATTACCATTCCTAACTGGCTGCTGAACCTTGGAATCAAATCAATTGAGAAAAAGCTAAGGGAAGGCAGCGAAGGCGAGGGCGGCATATACCTTCCGAAGTTTTCCGACATTCAAAGTGCGGAAACTTTTATTGATAAATCCATCGGATGCGATCTCCTCGGGGTGGAAGATGACGATATTGAAGAAGCAATCGGCGAATCAATCCGTTTGTCCGTTGACGTTTTGGATGGTAAAGTGAAAAATGTTATAGGCATGAGGGGTGAATGACAATTGACAAAAATCTACTATTTTAGCGGAACCGGCAACAGCCTTTGGTCGGCAAAAAAAATCGCACAAACAATCGGCGAATGTGAACTTTTTAATATCGGAAACGAGGTGCAAAACAGCGAAATATCCATCGAAGCGGATACTGTTGTGTTTGTTTTTCCGTCTTATGCTTATGGCCTGCCGCTGGCAGTCAGCCGCTTTGTAAAGAACGTTATTTTCAAAACTCCGTATTTGGCAGCTTTCGTTACTTACGGTTCAAGTCCCGGCGGATCATTGGCGGCATTGAGCCGCATCCTTAAAAAGAAAAATATTAATTCACTTTTCTTTGGACGTATTCCAGCGGTGGAGAATTATTTGGCTATGTTCGGTCCTCCGAAGGCAAAAACACTTGAACGCCGCCTGTCCTTGCAGAAAAAAGCGACCGAAGAAGCTGCCCGCTGTATCTTAGAACGCCGTGTAAACCGCGTAAACACCGTTCGTCCCTTTTCCGCGCTGGTTTCACTGCTTTTTTTGCTTGGAATAAAAATCTTTTACAAACATTACCGCCTAAGCAGCGAATGTAACGGCTGTGGTATTTGCGAAAAATTGTGTCCCGTTTCCGCCATTGTCATGCAGAGCGGGCGTCCGGTCTTTACAAAAAAATGCGAACACTGCCAGGGATGCGTCAACATTTGCCCGTTACGTGCCATTCAGTTTGGGCGGGTAAAGCATGGTACGCCCGGCTATCGTCACCCTGAAATCAGCATTGACGAACTGGCGCGGTATGAATACTGAAGAAAATTTCGCCCTGATTACCGGCGCAAATTCCGGTATCGGTCTTGCGCTCAGCACGGAACTGGCACAGCGCGGATACCCGCTTCTACTGGTCAGCAATGAAGAGGCAAAACTCATCGAAACAGCCCGTGATTTGGAAGCAAGGTATGCGGTAAAGGCAATGCCCCTCTGCATGGATTTGGCTCAAAGTGATTCGGCGCAAAAACTTTTTAACTATTGTGAAACAAACAAAATAAAAGTAAAAATACTGATAAACAACGCCGGCATTTTCTTTTTCAAGGATGTTACTGGTACGCCGCCTGAACTTGCGCAAACCATGCTCAATTTGCACATTCTTACCCCGGTTGCGCTTTCCCGGCTGTTCGCGCAGCAAATAATCAGTGAAAAAAGAAAAGGCTATATTCTGAACATGGCATCCGTCTCTTCACGAATGATGATGCCAGGAATCGCGCTGTACAGCGCCACCAAGAGTTTTTTGCGCTGTTTTTCCCGCGCTATGCGCCATGAAGTCTTTGACAAGGGCGTCAGCGTTACTACAATCTCTCCCGGCGCGGTTGCCACAAACTTATACAATTTGCCGACGCGTTATATGAAACTTTGAGTCCGCCTTGGCGTAATTATGACCCCGGAACGCCTTGCAAAACTGGCTTTAAGAAAAATGTTTCAGAGGAAAGCGGAATTCATTCCCGGCGGTTTTATAAATAGGCTGTTCATTTTTCTTGTCATGACAATGCCGGAAGCATTGATCAGGCGGATAAAGAGAAAGATAGATGGGTTAATGGCGTAATAGGTGGAATTATTTTATCGTTTAACATTAAACAGTACTTGATTCTTGTTAGACTTTTCCGATTCAGTTCTTCGGCTGTCTATCGTTATTGTTATATCATCTTCACATTTTTTATACCCTTCTGAGAACCCAATTCTATGACCATCATTCCTGCCTGAATTATATCCATCATTTTTGCCTGCATTATAGCCCACAGTTCTGCCTTCTTTGTAACCTAAATAATGCCCGAAAATTACTTAAGGTTTTATGAGAAATTTCTGAATTTCTCATTCCCCTTTGCGCTCTTTGCGTCTTTGCGAGAGTTCTTTTTCGAGTAAATTCTTTTCGATACGATATTATCTCTAATTCCCGTTATTCGTGCGGAAAACGTGAAATTTTTACACATTTTCGTTGCGTTTGTCGCTTTAATGTACTAAAATCAACTTATGAAAAGATTGATCGACCAAAAGTTGACCTGCTGGAAAAACAAGAAGGACAGAAAGCCCCTGCTTTTGGTAGGAGCAAGGCAAAACGGAAAAAGCCATTCAGTTTTAATTTTTGGCAAAGCGAATTATGCAAATGTAGTTTTACTTAATTTTGAAACAAGTGATGAACTTAAAAAGATTTTTGA
The DNA here is from genome assembly GCA_031256035.1 of Treponema sp. Lineage (GTDB taxonomy): Bacteria > Spirochaetota > Spirochaetia > Treponematales > Breznakiellaceae > WQXQ01. The sequence goes on from JAIRRJ010000107.1 coordinate 34,408, forward strand.
TAGAGACCTTGAGCCAGCAAGAATTGTAAGAGATTTGGAAGGTTTTTCTCGTCAAACGATAAATCCTGGCAGCACCTTGATATTCTTTGACGAAATACAAGCCTGCGGCAGAGCGATTACGGCGCTGAAATACTTTTACGAGCAAGCGCCAGATTATCATATCATTGCTGCGGGCAGCTTACTTGGATCTTTTTTGGTAAGAGACTTTGTCTCGTTCCCTGTAGGAAAAGTTGACAGGCTTGTAATGTATCCCATGACCTTTCAGGAATTTTTGACGGAAATGAATCCGCAAGTTTTACCGCTCATTGAAGAATCATTTTATGCCAATACTCCGTTGACTTTGCATGAAAAAGCGCTTGAATTGTTCAGAACCTATTTGTTTACCGGCGGAATGCCGAAAGCAATTTTGGAATGGAAGGAAAGGCAGGAACCTGTTTTTGTCTCGGCTGTTCATCAGGAAATCTTAAGTGTTTACACCGGTGATATGGGGAAATATTCTACTCCTACTGAACAGGTAAAAACGATGGCGGTGTATGACAGCTTGCCGGCACAGCTTGCAAAAGAGAATAAGAAATTTCAATACTCACTAATCGGAAGCAACGCAAGAGCGGCTCATTATGAAATAGGATTGGAGTGGCTTCGTTCTGCAGGTCTGGTTTTGAAATGCCAGAAAACAAAAAAAGGCGAGCTTCCCATAGCGAGTTATGCAGATTTGACTTCATATAAAATTTATATGAGCGATATTGGTTTGTTAAACGCAAAAAGCGGTATTCCGTCCATTGTATTGTTATCTGAAAAATTACAAATTGCAGCCGAAGCAAAAGGCGCGATGATAGAAAATTATGTAATGCAGGAACTGATTGCAAACGGTTTAACCCCTTACTATTGGGAAAGCGACAACAGAGCGGAAGTAGATTTTATTATTCAGTTGAATGAAAATGTTATTCCCATAGAAACGAAAGCAGCAGACAACGTAAAGTCAAAAAGTTTACAGGTTTATGTCGGCAAATATTCGCCTGCGTATTCAATTCGCGTTTCAACCAAAAACTTTGGTTTTGAAAACAATATAAAAAGTTTGCCGCTTTATGCAGTATGGTGTATTAAAGAATAATTTCAGCCTTTCGCAATCTTCCTCACTGCCCTGAAAATATTCTCATAACCCGTGCATCTGCACAAATGCCCCGAAAGCAGAACGCGCAGTTCTTCATCAGTGTATTTTTTTCTTGAGCGCACAATTTCCGCGGCGCTCATTAAAAAACCGGGTGTGCAAAAGCCGCACTGAACAGCGCCTTCGTCAATAAACGCCTGTTGAATTGCCGATAATTCACCGTCCGCGCTTAACAGTCCTTCGGTAGTGGTGATTTCTTTTCCGTCTGCCCAAATCGCAAGATAAATGCATGAGTTAAAACATTCGCCGTTAATTATCACATTACAGGCGCCGCACTCCCCCACTTCGCAGCCCTTTTTGACGCTGGTGAGACGGTACTCGTTACGCAGCATGTCAGTAAGTGAAGCGCGGACATCTATTGTGGTTTCAGTATCTCTGCCGTTTATTTTACAGCGCACAGTTTGTTTTCTCATATACTCCTTAGAATTATAATCGGAATTCCCTGACAATTTCAAATTGTCAGGGAAAACACCGCTCCCGCACGCTTGAGGGACTCCGTGATTGTCCGTTTCGCAAGCTCCTGTGCCAAATGCAGACGGAATTCCTTGCTTGCCCGCCAGCTTGTCCTAGGATTTATGTCGTTCACTGTTGCTTGTGCAGCAGCAGCGGCAGTTTCAGCGTTAGCCGCTTTTCCCGCCGCCGTCTTTTCCGCGCCTGAAGCGCGCATGGGAACAGGTCCTGCCACACCGAACGCAAGGCGCAGGCGCTCAATGCTTCTTTTATCAGCAGAAAGCCTTACATTCGCAGAACAGCCAAGAGTCGCAATGTCCAGGGCATTGCGCATAGCGTACTTAAAATAATTGCCAAAACAATTTTCGTAACTTTCTTTGGGTATCAGAATTGCCTGTAAAATCTCATCATGCGCAAGAGAAGTTTTACCGGCGGTAACATAATGTTCGCCAATGGGAACAAGCCGTATCCCGTTGGTACCGAGATATTCCATAACAGCATCAAAGGCAAGCAGGGTTGAGGCGCTGTCCGCCGATGTTACCCCGTTACAGACATTACCGCCAATGGTGCCGATGTTGCGTAACTGAGGCCCGCCGATTGTTTGCACCGCTTCCGCCAGTACGGGAATATACTTCAGAATTACAGGATCAGAGGCGACATGGGAAAAACTTGTCAAAGCGCCGATGCGTATTGAGCCATTTGCGTCAATGCTCACTCCGCGCAGTTCGTCAATTTTTTGAATACTTACCAATGTGCAGCCGGCAAGTTTCCCATCGCGGATTTCGATTAAAACATCGCTGCCCCCGGCGATTATTTTCGCTTCGGGATGTTCCTGTAACAGTGTTACAGCGTGGGCGGGGTTTTCTGCTTCAAAGATTTCTTTAATATCGTACATCAGATCAACCCCGCTTTTTTGAACTCGGTAAAAAGCAAATGAGGGCTGAGCGGAATGGAATTTACCGCGACTCCTGTTGCGTGTAACACTGCGTTGCGGATCGCCGAGGCTCCCGGCACAGTAGGCGGCTCTCCAAGGGCTTTTGTCCCATAAGGGCTAGTAGGCTCATGGTTTTCGATAAAATGCGCCTGAAGCCGTGGATGATCCAGAATAGTCGGCAGTTTGTAATCAAGCAGATTGCCGTTAAGGAGTTTTCCCGTTTTTGGGACATAGAGCATCTGTTCAAACATCCCGAAACCAATCGCCATGCTCATGCCGCCATGTACCTGCCCTTCCGCCGTTTTAGGATTGATTAGAGTGCCGCAGTCATGGCAGTTAACCATTTCCAGCAAGGTTACTTTCCCAAGCGGAATGTCCACCTCCACTTCGGCAAAGGCGCATCCAAGACTGAACGCGTTGCTTTTAACCTGCGCGGTAACTTCGGCAGTTAAATGCTCGGCATGTTCAATATGGTAGAGGGTGTCTATGGCAAGTTCTTCCAGACTGACAAGTTTCTCATTGTTATGCGAAATCTGCACAATGTTACCGTCAACAACATCCAGATCGGAAACAGGTTTACGGACATATTCAGCCGCTAACGTCAGGATTTTCTCTTTTAACATTCCGGCTGCCTTGTGAACAGCCGCGCCGCCGACATAAGTCTGCCGCGATCCGTAAGCGCCAAGCCCGAACGGAGTTATGTCGGTATCCTGCGTGCTGATAACATGAACCTTCTGCCAGGGAATTCCCAATGTATGCGCCGCCATTTGGGCAAAGACCGTGTCCGCACCCTGACCAATTTCGGTTTCTGCAAGCTGAATCTGTACGCTGCCGTCCTGGTTCAATAGTATGCGGCAGGATGAAATCTCTATCGAAATCGGCCAAACAGCGGTGTTGTACCAGAAAAGGGACATCCCCACACCGCGCCTTACATTCCCGCTCTGTTTCGCGTAACGTTTGCGTTTTTCATCCCACTTGATCTGCACCCTGCCCGCTTCCACGCACTGCCGAAGCGAATCAAAACGATTGACGTTTTTGGTAAACGGATCTACATAGCCGACAGGCATCATGTTGAGGAAGCGAAATTCAAGAGGGTCAATGTTCATGTTACGCGCAATATCTTCGATATGGGATTCAATTGCGAACACTGCCTGCGGAGTGCCGTAACCGCGCATTGCGCCCGCTGTTGCGGTGTTGGTATAGACCGTAAATATTTCGGTCTTGCGCGCTTTTTCATCGTTGTACAACTGGCGGAAAGCATTTGTCCCTTTGGCGGCAATTCCGTGACCGTGCGAACCGTAAGCACCCTGATTGGACAGGGCTTTGTAAGAGCGGGCAACAAGCCGCCCATCGTGCCGCACCCAGCTTTTCAAAAAAATCTTTTCGGCGTGGCGCACCCTTGTGGCGCAGAAAACTTCCTCCCTAGAAAGTTCCAGCTTTACAAGCCGCCCTCCGATTTTCGTACACAAAAAAGCATTCAGCGGCTCGTAGAGGCTGTCCTGTTTGTTGCCAAAACCGCCGCCGATATATGGTTTTATTATGCGCACATTGCCCCAGGGCAGCCCAAGCGCCTGCGCCACAATGCGCCGTAAAATGTGCGGAATCTGGGTGGAAGAGTAAATCACAATGCGGTCGTTTTCCATGTACGCCCAAGATGTTACAGTTTCAATATGGCAATGCTGCACGATGGGAGTTTCATACACTCCCTCAAAACAGAGAAGCCCCTCTTCTTTTATCGCGGCTTCAAAATCGCCGTCCTCTACGGAAGTGTGTTTCAGAATATTTCCCGGACATTCTTCATGAAGGATGGATGCGCCGTCCTTCATCGCGTCTTCCGGCGATAAAATTACAGAATACTCCTCATACTCAACCTTTATTGCTCTGAGCGCCCGTGATGCGCTAATTTCGTCTTCGGCAATTACTGCCGCAATGTCATCACCGTAAAATCTCACTCTTTTGTTGAGCAGCCGCCTGTCCATAGGATCGCGGTGAGAAGGATCCGTTGACCAGGGATGGCCGGCGGTAGGATAGGGAAAATCCGGCACATCAAAACAAGTAATGATTTTTACAACGCCGGGAATTTTCTCAGCTTCGCCTGTATCGATTTTTTTCACGAGGCCGTTGGCAATCGTAGAGTGAAGAACTTTGGCTGTCAGGGCGTTGCGATCAACAAGGTCGTCGGTGTACTTTGCCCGACCTGAAACTTTTTCCCATGCATCAACTCTGGGAATGCTTTGCCCAATGCTCATAATGATATTGTGCTACGGTCTTTCAGGAAAAGCAAGGAAAAAATTGGTGCGATTGACTAATTATAGATTGTTACATTATACTGAAAATATGGAAACAGCAATATCACTTTCAGATACATTATTTGAAAAAGCCGAGCAAACAGCACATTATATGGGTATTCATCGCAGCCAATTATTTGTAATGGCCTTGGAGGATTATATCAGTAGATATAATGGAGAAATGATAACAAAAAAAATAAATGAAGTTTATGAAAAAGTTAATCAGGATGAATTTGCCAAGGATATGAATGTTGGACTTGAATCATTAAGGAATTTTACAAAAAATGACACGTGGTGAATTGTTGAAAGAATAACAAAAATTGACAGGACAATAATTGAAAAATAGAAAATAATATTATGTTTGTTCCGGGAATTTACAGAATATAAAAGCTCAATGGCACATAACGATAGGTTGGTAACTCTAGCCGCCTTTGAACCATAGGTTCGTGGGCGGCGTCAGACCTTCGGTCTGCCAGTTACCGTCCTGTTAAGCGATGTGGTGGCTACTTAACGTTCCATTACACAACGAACGGCTCGAACAGCAAGTGGCTGATCCTTGCCGTAGACCCCCAGAAACAAGGGACTTGTTACATTATTAAAATCTTTAGCCCATGCATTAGAAGCTCCATTCAGCATCATATTCCCTTCAGACGAAGACCAGTACAGAGTATCTTTAAACCCACCAAGCCCTGTCTTTTTAAGATTATCATACATATAAAGCAGTTCTTCATAGCTTGGTAAAAACCAGTCATTAAAACCGTTTAGTGCATAATTTCCGCATAATTGCGCCGCAGTTCCGCTTATACCCTTTTCGCTATATTTCGCCATAAGGAGCTCTGTATTACGTTTTCCGTTACCCTTTATGTTGCCGCCGCCGTTAGTAACGCCTACCCCGAATTGGATAGGCCCCCATATAGCGTTTGGCAAATCTGCCGGCGCAGCTTCCATATATCGAAAGCCATAGAAATAATTTTTTTTATCGTGATAAATAATACCACCAGCAGGACCGCGATCACCTATATTGTAGGTTTTACCTGAAAGACTGCCAGCTTCACAGATAAACTTCATTATGATTACAGATGAAGTATCATCCGAGTTGAATAACCTTCCTGAAATAGTATTTTTTTCTGGATCGTAAATTCCTTCAATTTGATTGCGACCGTTTTCCAATACAATCCTGACATTCATACCATCTCGTTCCCAACTTGTTTTTGAATTACTGGATGGAATTGGCACCAATCCTTTTAACATATTTGGAATTCCCCAATCATCAGATGCAATCAATTTGCCATTGGATTGGAATTCAACTTCAATAAATGTGCGACCTGATTCATAACTCCATATGTTTCCCTCCAGTATTTTAGTATCCTCTCCGAAGTAAACAACATCTTTCCATTTCGGAGGAGTCGAACTGCAACCCAATAATCCTGACGCAATAAAAACCACAAGTGCCACAGCTATAAAAATATATAGCAACTTTTTTTTGTTCATCATAAATACCTCCTAGCAATCACATTTTACTGTTCCCCCGGTGGTACCGGTGGTACTGTTTTCATCAACTCCCTCCTCCGCAAGTTTTTTTTCAACCGCACATTTAGATTCAAAACATCTAATAAAACCTGCAGAATTAGTAATACATCCCTTCTTTTCTGGACAATTGAAGATGTCACAACTTGCCAGCACCAGTCCGCCGGCCAACATCAAGGCAATTATGCCCAAAACCAATAATTTGCTTTCTTTCATATGAAAGTCTCCTTATTTGTTACCCATTTTTATTGGGCAACTACAAAATTATGCCACATTCAACGAATGTGTATACAAAAACTATGATCTAGTCCTGTATCCGTATTATTCCTTTTGTACTGTCCAACAAGCGGAGGCATTGCTCCTTGAGAAACGGAGTGTGCCAAGCCTTGGGAAACTCCCAATATGTAGTCTTTTTCGGCCTCTTCTAATTCCGCAAATTCTTCGCACAGGATTTCCAGCCGTTCATCTATTTCCACAAAATTCCTCTTTTTTGCTGAATTCCATAATAAAGTACATATTACTTCCAAAATAAAGTATTGTCAAGTATCTTTTTGGAAGATTCTTTCGCTTGTTTTAGAAGGTCAATCGGGCTAAACTTTGAAAAATGACGGAAACAATCAATGACCGAATAAAAAAAATCAGGCTGGAACTTGGACTTTCGCAGGTAAAATTCTGCAAAGAGATTTTTTTATCGCCGGGGCATTATGCGGGAATTGAGCTATATAACCGCGAAGTAAATAAACGGATCATCAAGCTGGTATCGGTAATTTACAATGTAAGGGAAGAGTACCTGAAAACCGGCAAAGAGCCTATTTTTTCAAAGGTTCCCGATTTGAAACTACAAAAAATGATTGGCATTTTCCAGGAACTGCCGGATGATTACAAAGACTATGTTTTACAACAGATAGATCAGTTAAAAAAATTGCGCTCAAAAACAGAGAGAAAACAAAAAATTGACAGATGAAATTGCCGCAATTCTCATCGCCTCAGGTTTTTCGCGGCGTTTCGGCAGTGAAAACAAGCTGTTGTTTCCTTTTCGCGGCAAACCCCTTGCGGCACATACCCTTGACCTTGTTTGTAGATTTGACAAAAGCGGGGCGGAAGGTTCTTTGTTCAGCGGTATTTATTTTGTCGCCTCGGATGAACGGGTTGCCGCTCTTGCCGCCGGGCTTCCGGTTACGGTAATTCACAACAACGCGCCGGAAAAAGGCAGGCGGGAAAGCGTCCGCCTTGGAGTGGAAGCGGCGGGAATGCCGGATTATTATTTCTTTTTTCCCTGCGATCAGCCGATGCTTGACGCGGAAACACTGTGGCTGATAATGGCGGCGCGGCAGCCGGGAAAAATAGTGGAACCTTTTTTTGAAGGCAGCCTGGTCTGCCAAGGCAGCCCTAGCCTTTTTTCAGCCGCTTTTAGGGATGAACTTTTAACTTTGGGTGAAGGTGAAAAGCCGGGAGTGATAAAAGTGCGCCACCCGGATGCAGTAATCAAAAAAGAAATTAAAAATTCCCTCGCGCTTGTTGATATTGATATGCCGGAAGATATTGAGAAGTATTCTTAACTTTATTTCTTCCCTGAGTACAAGGTAAACTCCATCTGCTCTTTTTTTTGCGCAATCAAACTGAGCCACACATTTTTCTTTTTTGAAATGTCGCGGCTTTTACGACCGATTGCACGGAGCTTTTCATAGACCTGGTATCCGTTTTTGGCGGCAAGCCAGGTTTTATAATGGTTACCATGAAATATCTGCGCGGCTTTTTCATCAATCTCTTTATCAAGGTGGACGGTAAATAAATTCAGGAGCAGCGTATATTTATCGCTGACCCCTTTCAGATAGTCAAGAATCAACCTGTCAAATAACGGTATCTGTTCGCTTATTTCAATTAGATGATGCAAATGCTCCACCGCAAGATAATAATCTTCGTCCATGCCGTAGGCTTTCATCGAAAAACGGCAGAGCTGCGCATAGGATTCATTTGTTATTGTCTGCATATTCCGGATCGGTTCTGAAGGAATTATGGAAAATTTCGGCATTGACTGAGAGACTTTGATAAGCAGCTCCATCAAATCCTGGAATATCCTCTGCTCCCAGTGATTATCCCGGATTGAAGCAAAAAGTTTTGTCATGTCTTCGCTGAACGCTTCCTTGTAGCGTTCTTTTTTTTCAAAGACCACTTCGCAGGTGGGTATCATCACGCCCTTAAATTCAATATGACCGGTATCAAAGAAATATATTGAATCATTTTTTATTAGAGTGCATTTGTTAATTGCATTTTCTTTCTGGAAATTCAACATGACCTGTTTGGCGATCATGATTCTGGATTCTTTGGGAGAAAGTTCATTTGCCCGCGTTTGCAGCCTCGCGCCGGAATTAAGCAGAAACCCTGCAAGATTCCCGCGCTCGGTGATAATCAGGGGGCTTTGGGTATTACCGCCCGTAATCCCGGCGGTGATTTTAAAGATTGGCAGAGCTTCGGCGCTTCCTGTTCGTTTTGTGGGAATTTCAGGATCGCTAACCACATCAGTTTTACCGAAATAATCAATTATGCAAAGCGTAACCATCAGCGCATCGGTAGCGCTTGCTGCGACTACAACCATTTCATCGCCGCGTTCCCTCTGGCTTATTGCGCCGCATTGTGTAGAAATCCGGCGTATCTCATTCTCAATGGCCCAATCAAGAGTATGCATCATGGACAGATTTTTTCTGGATTCCATACAGAATTGCGTATAACCGTGAATATCAACCATCGCAACATACAGATCGGAGATTTGCAGAGTTTTTTTTATGTCCCCCGCTTCGGGAAAATCCTTGTCGGGAATAACCAGTTCCCGCCAAAGTTTTATATGGGTGCGGGGACCGATGGCGGAAAAAAAACCCCAGTTCAGGCGCTTTACCAGTTCAAATATCCTCATTATCACCGGATGCGTCCACTTATCCCGCAGCCCGGGCGTCATCAACTCCTTGAGTTTTGAAAATGTATTAACTTCCTTTGTTATTACTTTATCAAAGAGGAAGGAAAACAATTCATTTTCGGTCATTCCGCTGTTATATTCACTGATATCTTTCATTGATTTTCTTCCGCTTAAAAAATTCTGAATAGAGTATATCACAGATGTTTTTTAAATAAAAGTGGAAATAAAGCGAAATACCATTGTTTGGGACGGTTTTTTGAGCTATATTATATCAAGGAGGGGCCTATGGAAACAGCGGCTTTTTTAAATGATTCCGGCATAGCTTTGACAGAAGCAAACAGGCCTTTTGAGGCAATTCCCCTTTTCCGCAAGGCGCTGGACATTGAGCCGGAAAACCCGCTGCTTTGGCTCAATCTGGGCCTTGCCCAGCAGAGAACCGGCGATTATAACGAAGCGATTGAGAGTTTTCAGCGCGCTGTTTTTATTAATGACGATCTTGCCGAGGCCTGGTTGAGTATGGGTCTCATCCACTATGAAAGAATGGAATTTGAGCTGGCCGAGGAATGTTACCTGTCCGCCCTTTCACGCAATGAAGATGATCCCAAAACATGGAACAATCTTGGAGTGCTGTATTTCAATGAAGGAAATTTTCAACAGGCACGCCGTTGCTTTGAAGAATCGGTAAGCCTCTGCCCCCATTTCTATGATGCTCTTTTTAATCTGCGGGACACATGCAGGGAACTCGGTGATTACCGCGCCGCCGCCGAATTTGAACGAGTCCTTTCCGGCATGGATGCCGTTAAGGGTCAGACCTCGCATCCGGGAACACCTGACCATTTGAAGTGGTCGGACTCTCATGTATAATGAAAATACTCTATGTAGCCGAGCTGGTCGGTAAGGCCGGAGTTTATTCTTTCAAAAAAGCCCTGAGCAGATTGAAAAACCGCTACCATTGGGATTTTCTTATTGTTTGCGCAGACGGCGCCACAGGCGGGAACGGTCTTGGCCGTACTCATGCCGCCTATATTCACAAACTTGGAGCCAATGTCATCACTCTGGGCGAATGTTGTTTCTACAAAAAAGACTTAACCGAAAATCTGGAAAAAACGCCCTATGTATTGCGCCCGGAAAATCTAAATCCCGATGCTCCCGGCATCGGCGCAAAAATATTCAGGGCAGGCAGTGAAAAAATTGGCGTAACAGTGTTGCTTGGGCAGAACGGTTTCACAAGACTCCATGCCAACAGCCCCTTCATGGTTTTTCCGTCTTTGCTTGAACGGCTCAGGCAGGAAACTCCCTATGTTATCGTTGATTTTCACGCGCAGGCAAGCGGTGAAAAAAAGACACTTTTTCATGCGGCGGACGGACGCTGTTCGGCAGTGATCGGTTCTCACACAAGAGTCCAGACTGCCGATGAAACCATACTCCCGGGCGGAACAGCGGTCATCAGCGATGCCGGACGCACAGGCTCAAGCGAATCAGTCGGCGGCTGCGATATAAATTCCCGTGTTCAGGAATACCTTACCGGCATCCCCGACTGGACAAAAGAAGCGTGGGAAGCGCCGCAGTTGCAGGGCGTTTATTTGGAACTCGACAAAAACGGCAAGGCGCTTTCCATTGAGCGGGTTCGCATAACTGTCGAAGCTGCCGTGAATGTTTAAAACTTGACATTTTGAGAAAATCACAGTAAATTATATTGTAGATGTATTTTATACATGGGTGTTCTTAACAGAACACCGGAAATCGCCCGTATGGGGGTTTCTTATTCTAACAAGCCAAGGAACGGCAGTAATTGAGTTCCGTGGCTGTACACGCCGCTGTGCGTGAAAGGAGCTTTTATGAAAGGCACAAGAAATTACATGGATCTGGGCAGCATTTTTGACGACATCTTTGAAGCAGCCCAGAGTTTTAAGGACGAGTTTCACCGTAACTTCAACCAATGCAATCAGGAAGGCAGGGGCTTTGCAGGCGGCCCTTTCGCCTTCGGAAAACACCACTTCGACGAGAACACTGATTTTTATCCCAACTATTCATACCCGCCGATGAATGTCCTTATGACCAAAGACAGGACTTTGGTTTTTGAATTTGCGATTGCGGGTTTTGACGAAAAAGACATCAGCCTTTCCTTCCAGGGCGATTATATGGTCTTCTCGGCAAGGATGGGCGCGGCGGAACAATACGCAGACAGCCCGGTTACAACGCCGGGGGAAGAAAATGTCCGCTACTTTAAACGCCGGCTTAAGATGAAGGACATCGAAAAGCAAAAATATTTTGTGCCGCTGGATAAATACGCTCAGGAAAAAGTTAAAGCGGTTTACAAGAACGGCATACTCCGGGTTTCAATTCCGCCAAAAGAAGAACCGGATCAAAGCGACGGGATAAAGATTGAGATTGTAAAAGACGGTAACTAAAAGTCTTAAGTCCGTCCATAAACCGTGGACGGACTCTATGCCGGCGCTTTACGAAACTGTTACGATGTTTTCCAAATTAAGCTGTTTCACTTTTTGTGTTATGTCTATAGCGTGGCCGGTTCTGAGGTAATACAGCCACGCACGGCATTCTTTCTTTGCAGGTATCGCAAAAACAGAAGAAACTGCCCGGTAATAACATGTCATTTGTGTAAAATGTTCACTGGGGATTTCCCTGATGTCTGTTTTAAAATCTACAATGTGTATTGACTCATCATCTTCAAAAAAAAGGTCGATTGTCCCGTTTATAAAAACTTTTTCTCCTGTTTTTTTTCTTACGAGGCTCCTGAACGGAAATTCACTTTCACGCATCCCGGCGCTTTCGGCAATTTTTCCCAATGGAGAACGCGCAAAACGAACCGCCAGTTCCCTGCCTGCTGCAAGAAAAGTATCCGCTTCGGCAGGAGCGAGAAAACCGGAAAGGTTGGGCGGAATTACCGGCTCTTTGCCGTTAAAATGCGCTTCTGCACAAATATGCGCAATTGTTCCAAAGCTGCCGGTGTTGAACCGTTCCCCGTAATCATCTCCGTTTTCAGAGAAACGCGCCAAAGCGGCATCCACCCTGTTGAAAATATCATCTGATTTTTCGCCGGAAAATTCTTTGTTGACGGGGGAACTCCTTCCCGTATCTTCACCGTCATTCATGTTTCGCAGTGATACCGGCGTTATGTGATTATTGCGTATCACAGGGGTTTTTATTACAGCCGCTTTTTGATATATTTTCTCAACTTGTTTGAAAAAGATATTCAAACCTTTTTGATCGTTCGACAGTCCCGGACTTTTTGCTTCCCATTCATTAATATAATTTTCCGTATAAACGGGAATAGGTTCCAAAGTAAAAAAATCCGAACCTTGTGAACATCCGTCAACAGGTATGTGAGATGCAATAGCCGGCAACAAAAGACCGAAAAATGTATCATTGTCCAGAATCATATCGCCGTGGATTGAGTTGGTTTTATCCTTGCATTTGTTTTCAATATAATTTTTTATTTTAAGTGAAAAATCGCCGGTTGCCTCATCGTTTCTTATGTCAATGTTTCCGGTTACATACAGTTCTTTTTCAGCTCTGGTCATCGCTACATAGAGAAGCCGCCTGAGTTCGGCGGTTCTTTTCCGCTTCATTTCAACAATTGATTTCTCCCAGAAAAAGTTTTTTCTCATGTCGGGAATTGAACTGCATGAATACGGCAAAGGAGGACTGAAAACAATTCCGGCTTCATCCGACAAATACACTTCGCTTCTTCTGTCCGAATGAGTGTCTTTTCCGCAGCAGCATAAAAAGACTACGGGAAATTCCAGCCCCTTGCTTTTGTGTATGGTCAACAGATGGACTGCGCTTGGACGTTCCAGCGGAATATCGGCATCTTTCAAACCTTTACCCGATTCCCTGTCGCGCATCTCATCCGTAAAAGCTGCAAGTCCTTGATTTGCCGCATCGGCTTTCACGGCAAGGTAAAAAAGATAATCGAATAATTCGCGGTACACACTGGTGCGGGAATTCCACTCACACTCATAACGGTATCCTTCTTTGTACCACAATTCACTCACAAGGGAACTGATGCTTCCGCCTGCCGCTTTCTCGCTGATAGAAGAAAATATTTTTTGCCCGTTCCGGTATTTATGCTGATCCGCTTCGGGAAGACGCGCAAACGGCTCATCGCTAAATGGCTCGGGGGTTTTCGCTGCTTTAAAAGCCGCAAGGCAAACAGCTGTCCCCGGCAGGGAAAGACCGGCGAAAGGAGAGCGAAGCATTTGCGCGTACGCAGCGCTGTCCAAAGGACGAGCCGCAAGGCGCAGAACTGACATAATGTCATTTACAAGCCCGCCGTAAAAAAAGTCGTTTATATCTTCGCAAGTGTAGGGGATATCGAGCAGCCTTAACTGTTTTTCAAAAAGATGCTGTGCGTTGCGGGTACGGAACAGCAGGGCGATGTCTTTGGGCTGATATTTCTGCCCGCCTGTTTCATTTTTTTCATTTAGCAAACCTTTTATCTTTTCGGCTGTAAAACGCGCTTCGTTTTCATCGCCAGACAACTTGTTATCTGAAGACAGCTTGCTGTCTGAAGACAACAAGTCTTCCCCGCCTGCCGGTTCCTTTACAAGTATGCAGAGCGATAATTTACCTTCTCCTTCAATACCAGCTTTAAGCGGAGTATATGCCGCTTCAAAAAGCGGCAGAGCCGGAGAATTTTCAAACACAGGCGCAAAGACTGATTGTCTTTGGGCAGGAGGCGCAATTCCTGCGGGATCAAAATCACTGCCTCCGAAAATTGCATTAAAAGCGCCTATCAGCTGTGGAGACGAACGGTAGTTCAGTTTTAGGGGAAGATCGGCGCTTTTTAATTCATCTTTCAATCTGCGAAAAACAGAAACATCGGCGCCCCTGAAAAAATAAATTGATTGTTTTTCATCACCTACAAAAAAAAGTTTCCCGGGAGAAAGATTGTCAGCGGACGGTACTCCGCCGGATTTGACATCAGGCTTTTCGGCAAGCAGAAAAAGCAAATCCTTCTGCAATTCATTGTTATCCTGAAATTCGTCAATCATTATCGCCTTAAATGATTCTTTTTCACTCTGTCTTATATCTTCCTGTTCAAGAAGAATTGTTTTGGCAAGATTGGCGACATCACTGAATGTCAGAATCCCTTCCGTGCGCTTTCTTGTCAGATAACGCTGTTGTAATTCCGTAAACAAAGGCGTTATGGAAAGAATGAAACCTGCCTGCATACAAAATACAGCGAGCGATGAAAACCTGCCAAAAAATTCGCGTAACTGATGTACACTTGCCTTTACCGGATTATCGGTTTTCTTGCCTTTTCTTAAATTAAGATCGCATATCTCTTTCAGATAATAAAGGATTATAACAATTGATTTTTGCAGAGGGTGAGCTTCTGAGCTTTCTATGCAGGTTTCCTGCGGCAGGGACAGCAGAAGATCAAAGTAAGCACGTATACTTTCAAATCCCGGAATTTCAATTTTGCCGCCTTTATATTTTTCTATCAGCGGGTTAATGTCCGGGAGCAGATCAGGATTATCTGAAACAGCGTCATCGATTTCCTTTAATATTTTTACCAGCTCATCACAATGATTTTTCCATTCAACGCAGATAATATCAAACTGCTTTTTTACATCCACCAAAAAATCACGCGCCTTGCCGATTTGACAGTATCTGGTCAATACATCGGCAAATATGGCGCCGGCAATATCTTTCGGGCGGTTATCTGAATACAGCCTTTCAATCGCCGGATGACGGCGGTGGGTAATTAAAAACGGAAGGGATTCCTCACAGGCAATTTCATTGCTCCGATCCTGATCAATTCTGAAATCTGGGCTTATACCGTAGCGCGGTGCGCACTGTTTTACAATGGAAGTACTGTAGGAATCAAGGGTTTGAATTCTTGCGTGAATAAAATCATCCAGAGCCTGCCTCGCCCTTTGCGCTTTAATTCCTGGTTCGTCTTCGGCAATCATCGTTAATTGCGAATGTATCCGCCGGTACATCTGGGCAGCGGCTTTTTTTGTAAACGTCAAAGTGAGGATTTCATCGACTTTGTAACCTTTCTCTGTGAGTAACCAGGCAAATCGATTGGCGAGAACCAGAGTTTTCCCCGAGCCAGCGCCTGCGGCGACAACCGCATTATCAGTACAGAATGCGGCCGCTTGCTGTTCTTCATTAAGCTGCTGATATGTTTTATCCATCAATGTTTCTCCGGAGTAATATTTTTTTCACTGTCGATTTTATACACGGTCCTGCATATTTTGTTATAGTTACAATCGTAACATTCGCTGTATTCCGATTCAAAAACAGAAAATTTGCCGATTTCAATTTCATTTGCAAATTGTTTTGTTTTTTGCCTGAATTCATACATTATTTGCTTATATTTATCACTTTCGCGCAGAATTCGTTTTTCTTCCTTTTTTGGGATTATCTCATTTGTATTTACATTTTTAATTGAGCCAAAGATCACTTCCGGCTCAGTATTCAGAATGCTGAAAAAAAGAGCGGCTGACACTTCGACTTTTTCATTTTCTTCCGTCAAAGAGACGTACATCGGAAGCTGAAAATTGGAAAGCCCGTTTTTTCCGTCTCCGGTACAATCGCCTCGTTCAGGCATTCCCTTTAACTTAAAATCAACAATAACATATTTACCTTTTGTTTCCGAACCTTCACGCGCGTCTTCCAGTATGCAGTCAATTACTCCGTTAAGGTAAAACGAATCCTGTTCCGCCTGATACGGAATTTCAGTCCCTGTTACGCGATAACCAGAAAAATATGAGAGAAAAACAGCCAGAAAATTTTCCAGCTTATTGTGAAAATGTTTTTTTTCGGCACGTAACAGCCGCACAGTGAGGCTGCTCATCTCTGATTTTTCACCGGATATAAGTTTTGGAAAATTCACAAAAACAGCGTCTAAGCTGCTGTCCAGAAACTCCCCGTAGGCTGCCGGAAGAACAGGATTTTGATTCAGGTAATCAGGTGAGGAAAGCGTATTATTGCCCTTTTTTATTTCGAAAAAAAATGAATTCAGCACCGCATGGTAAACAAGACCCACCGTATCTTCCGCCATAAGGCTTGCTTCTATTTGTATATTCTCAATATTTAAGACACGCTTAAAAAGCCATTTGAGAGAACAACTAAAATACGGCTCCAAGGAAGAAGCGGAGACGCTGTATTTACCGGGATAGCTCTGATTTTTGGCGAGCCCAGTGCGTATCAATTCCATGAGGGTTTCATCAGTATTCCATTTTCCTTTTGAAGCAGGGGATTGTTCCCGGCGGGACTTCCATTCATCAAATCCCTGTTTTTGAATCTCATGTAGTGTTGCTTGTTTTGCATCATCCGTAAAGTTTTCCGCACGGAAATAATCATCGGAAAATTTATCGCAAAATTCCTGTATTGGCGCATAACGTTCTGCCGGTTTGGACGGAGTGCTGAGCCTTGAGTGTGCTATCGCATAACCGGAAAACGTCTGTTCGGAACAAAAGAAAGCCGCATG
The DNA here is from genome assembly GCA_031256035.1 of Treponema sp. Lineage (GTDB taxonomy): Bacteria > Spirochaetota > Spirochaetia > Treponematales > Breznakiellaceae > WQXQ01. Next base: position 51,151 of record JAIRRJ010000107.1, read on the forward strand.
TTTGAAAGAATTAATTTTATGCAGATCAATAAAAGCCGCTGATGCATCCTCGTCAGTAATGCCCAATTTTTCCCGTTTCAGGCGGGGTAAAAAATCCAGCCTTGAAAAAACTTCGGAGAGGCTGTCCTGATTTGCGCCGAAAACAATGTGGCAGTCAAACGGCGCGCAAGCCGCAGTTCTGTAGGGAAGAATCGTTACCCCGGACGCCTGCTGCTGCGCAAGGTAATTTACATCGCCGAGGTATTCCGCAAAAAACATAAACGGATCAGCGGCTTGTGCATTGGGGAAATCTTTTTCAATCTCGCACAGGTACATCAATTCTGAAATACAGCGTGAAAGAACAAGATTGGTTTCAGCCGTGCATTTTTCCATGTCAAAAAAACGTTCGCGAAAAATAAAATACTGTCTGCGCGCTTCCGCGAAAGAAGAAGCCGCCCTGAAAGCGTGTAAACGCCGTCTCAAATCGTTGAAAAACTGCCTTGCGACAGGATCAATTCGTCCGTACGGCTCGTTAAAAGCATCTTCCCAAACATTTATTTTTTTTTCTTTTCCGTCCTCTATCTCTGTCCATGAACTTATGCAATTATTTTTAATCCCGAATTCAACAAGGTTTTGAATCTGCGCGGTATCCTTCCAGGGAAAGTTCCAATTTAGTATCAGATTAACAAGGGGGGAAAACGCCATCTCGCGCGATATACATTCGGCTATTGCGTGAAAAAGCTGCCCTGCGGGATAATCGGAAAGAGGTTTCCCACTGCGCTTAACAAATGGAATGTTCCTGTTTGTGAATTCCCGCAAAACATAGGGTTCGTAATTTTCTGAATCGGGAATACAGACGGCGATTGAATCCCAGTTGATACTTTTTTTTTCATGAAGCGCCCTGATATACAAAGCCGCCTCGGTTATTTCACTGCGGGAGTTTGTATAGAAAAAAACATCGCTCGCTATTTTTTCGGCATTTTCTGCACTGATTATTTTCACATGTTCGCTTGCCGCCAGTAATTCCCTGTACTCACCGTAATCAGAAAGCGACTCGGGGAAAAAGATAAAATACTCCGTCCCCGTGTCATCAAAAGGCGGCGTCTCCCATGCTGGTTCAAAAAGCCCGTGAGCGTCAAGAAACTGCGCATAACGTCGCGCCAGAACATACAAATCGCGGTCGTCTTCATCAAATCCCGGAATATGATTTTCACTCAGAATGGAATGAATTGACTGTCCTGAACTTTTTTTGAACCACGAACCAAGCTGCGGCAGGAGACTGGTAAGCCATGACACAAATTGTGAAGCCTGTCCCGCCCATTGGGTTTTTATCAGCGAAGAAAAAACAGGCATCTCGCCCTTTTCGCACAGTTCGGCGTTCTCTCTGACAAGACGGCCTGTGAATATTTTGCGTAATGCGGAAGGTATGCTCTTCTTATTTTGAACTTTGGATCTTACTGAATTTTTTTTAAAAACATCCCATGCAATAAATTTACGCATCATCACAGTTCCGCCCCGCAGACACAGCAGATGATCAGCCCAGCGGGAAGCTGCAACATCTGTCGGAAAAACAAAACAGGAATTGGGGTTGTCAATATTTTCCAGTAAAACAGTCTCGACAGAATTCATGTTAAATTCAGTTTATCCATGAATCCAACAACTGTCCAGTACCAAACGCTATAGTCCCAGTATACGTTTCCTGTACGCATCGCCTATGCGCTTCAGGCTTTTGGCGGCAGTTTCACCGGGCAAAGCTTGTTTTTTTAAATCGATAGTAAATTGGTTCATGGAGAAGTGACGGAAAATAAAAAGTTGTTTGCACATACTGCCTTTATTTGCATATAACTTCTTCAAGACTTCTGTATAAACCTCGAAAATTCCTGTTTTTTTCATTTCGGAATATCCGGTAATCCAGACCTGCGCGCCAAGAGCTTCATGAAATTCCAAAAGAAGAGCCGCCATTGTTCTTTGTGATTTTTCAATAGCCGCAGCAACAGTTCCGTCGGCCGAAAGGCGGCATATTTCACGTAATTCCGTGGTGCGGGGAGAATGGATTGGCGTTTTGTTCAGGATTATTACATTCCTGCGGAAATCAATGCCGAGCGCCGGATTATCGCGAAAGAATTTTTCAGCAATTTTACCCGAAGGTCCCACAAGATACCTTTTGTTTTCCGCTGCCTGTTCACGCCGGCCTGGGTTATCCGCTACAAGAATCAGTTTTATTTCATCATCTATCGTTACATCGTCAAGGGCGCTGTTATACACAACGGGAGTTTCTACGGTATAAGCTTGATTTTTTCCGGCGCGGCTGTTGGCAAATTGCTGCTGGATGTTTTTCAAATCAGGCAGAGAGCGATCCAGTTCTTCCACTGTAGAGCGAAAGTGATTTCTAATCTTTACAAATTTTTTCCAAACATCGCTGTTCAAAAAGACGCCTTCCTTTGTATTTAGCATAAAGGAACATTTTACATGCCGCAAGCCTTGCAAAATGTACAGCATTTTGTTATTTTAGTTTTCACTGCATGAAAACCGATGAAAATATTCTTACAGACGGCATTCAGGTCTTGAGGAAAAACGATGAGGACATCGAACGCCTCATTTCCTCTCATGGCGGCGATTTTTTTTCACTTCTTGACCGTTACATCTCGGAAATTGAACTTTTTAATTCAGCTTACGGTCTTGTTGGAACAAGCGACCGCCGTGAACTGATTGTCAAACACATTCTTGATTCGCTTGCTCCTGCAGGAATAATATCCCGCCTGCTGGCTGAATTATGCGCAAATGACAGTGAAGTCAACCCGCCGCATATTGCCGATGCCGGTTCAGGTGCTGGATTGCCCGGCATTCCCCTGTCAATTATTATGCCGCGATGTGATTTTACCCTCATTGAACGAATGAACCGCCGGACAGGTTTTCTGTGGAATGTAAAAGCATCTTTGAATCTTTCCAATGTCAGTGTGGAAGAAACGGAACTGGAAAAAACTGCGCCTGGACGTTTCCGGCTTGTAACCTTCCGGGCTTTTAAGCCGTTGGAACCAAAATTGCTCAAAAGCATTTTCCGCATCTGTGCAGATGATGGAATCATCGCCGCCTATAAGGGACGGCTGGAAAAAATCAAAAAGGAAATGTTGTCTCTGGAAAAATTGTGCGGCAAATGGGAAGCGATCTCCTATGCAGTGCCTTTTCTTGACGAAGAACGGCATCTACTGGTAATAAAGCCTCTTTCAGCTAATATCCGATTTTAAGGCGGTAACCTGTTCATTGGTATTTTTAAGCTTGCGTGACATATATTCAATAATTGCCCTGTCAATGCCGGTATCGTTATTGAGAATTTCTTCGAATAATGATGGAGGCAGCGCCAATGCGGATATATCGGTTTTCGCGCTGACCGTTGCGCTTCGCTGTTCAGATAACAGGTATCCCATTTCGCCGAAAAAGGAACCCGGCGTCAGTGTGTCGATAAAACTGCCGCCCCGTGATGATAAAATATTCACCTCAACCTCGCCTTCAAGAAGATAATAAATATCGTCCCAGGTATCTCCCTGAGAAAAAATTATTTCTCCTTTTTTATGAGTGCGGAAATATTTATTTAAATTGCCTTCCGTTGAAAAAAATAATTTCTCAAGCGCGTCTTCGTGCCGTGATTTTTTTTCTCCCGCCTTGCTTCTTGTGTGCCTTAGTTTTGAAAAAAGAAGCGCGTCAAATGAATCATCCACATACGCAACCTGTGCTCCCAAAAAGAAAAAAATGAAAAAGAAATACACATTGACCAGTAAAATAACAAGACTTCCCAATGTGCCATAGATAAAATTGTAATTGGACTGATCAATTAGAATTCCCAGCGCCAGAGTTGTACACCCGTAAGTAAGTGTCAGAAAAAGAGCGCCCCAAAAGGCGGATAATTTCTTCGGTGAATTCGCCGGCATAAACCGGTATATAAAGAACGCAACGATTCCCATCAGGACAATAAAGAAAAACCGTCCCCTGATTACGGAAATTATTAATTTTAAACTTGATGTATCAGTGAAAAAATTAAGCGTTCTATAAAAACGGAGCGCGGTCTGCGAGCCAAGAATGAGCAAAAGCACAAACAGAAGCATCCCTACTTCGGCAGCAAGGGTAACCAAAGTATCTATCAGAGGATTTCTGCTTTTAGTACCGGGAAAGATAACCCTTAATCCCCTCTGCACGGAAAGTAACAATATCCTTCCCGCCCAGAAAACGCTCAGCGCTGAAATAATTCCGGGAATACCCGACTGGGAAATAGACAAAAAGTTAATACTCAACCAGTGTTCATCATAGATAATATCAGAAAATGGAATGTTTCCGACCAGCGCGGCAATTTCCTGCGGAGACGGCTTAAAGACAACAAGAAGGAAGGAAGTGATCAATAACAGCAGAGGCGCGAGAGAAAGAAAAAAACCATAAGCGCCGGCTGCGGCATGGTTTGCAAGGCCGTTTCTATCAAACAACTCCAGGATAATAAACAGACGCTGCGCATGAGTTTTTACGGTTACTTTTATTTTTTCCATATTATGTATCATATAACAGTAAAGAAAAAAAATCATTTGCCGACAATCAATAGAGGGGAATATTTTGGCATATAATAACGCGTCAACAAGCTACAAAGAAACCAAAATCAAAACAGCCAGTCAGGGGCAGCTTATCGTCATGCTGTATGACGAGGCGGTAAAACAGCTTAACAATGCCCTGGAATTGGTGGAATTGAACAATTCAGGCAAAAAAGAACCCGGCAGGATCGAACTGATCAGCAAGGCGGTGATGAAAGCCGAAGAAATTATTACGGAATTGATGGTGTCCATTGACTTTGAACAGGGGGGCGAAATAGCCAAAAACCTGTTTGCCCTCTATACATGGTTCAACAGGGAGCTTGTGGAAGCGAATATCACACATGACACGCAGCGGTTGACAACAGTCAGGGATATGATAACCGAAATGCGGAGCTCATGGAATGAAATTGTAAGCAAATCCGCCGCCGAAGCAAACCGCGAGATTGTCGGTCTGGATATTGCCGGTTAGTCCGGATTTGGGAGGGAATATGGCAACCTTAACAAAGGGAAAAAAAGCCGCAGCTGCCGCTGACATCGATTCAAACGAGCTTGCGCAAAGAGTCGCCATTTTACGGCGTTTCAAGACCCTGCTGACCCAGCAGAGGGATAGATTCAGGAATTATCTTGATGTTCTGGATAAACAGCAGCATGTAATTGAAAATGGCAGCGCGGAAGACCTTTTAACCTATGTAGAAATTGAAGAAAAAATTGTCGCCGATATTTTTTCGATTCAGAAGGTCATAGATCCTCTTGAAGAAATGTACTATCAGGTCGTTTCGGATTACAAGCCCGGAAAGAGCAAGCTCAAAGTCGAAAACGCCGATGAAGTGCCAACCCTGAAAGCCGCGCTTGACAATCTGAAAAGCGAAGCCGTAATGCGCTCCACCAAAAACAAGGAATTGCTTTCCAAGCGCATGGTCGAACTCCGCACGGAAATCAAAACCCTGCGAAACAACCCCTACACCGCAAGCAGTCGCCGCTCAAATTTCAGCGATACAAACACCGCTTCTTTGATAGACATCCGGGGCTAAAGCCTCTAGGCAAAAATTTAGACAGCATAATTATGACGCCATTCACCATGAACGCCTTTACAATCGTTTTAATTGTTGTTTTTGCGGGGCTATGCCTGATTTTTCTGCTGGTGGGTAGAAAAATAGGGCGCAGGCAGGAACGGCTCGAATGGGAAGGCCGCAAACTGGAAGAAATTGTAAAAAACCGGCTGAAACAGTCGCGGGCTGTGCTGGGCGGTCTTGTTTCAGAGCAAATGGCTCCTCTATTGCCTGATTTTCCCTATGATCCGGGGGATTGCCGTTTTGTGGGCAAGCCCGTGGATTTTATCGTTTTCCGGGGCATGAACGAAAAAAACATCAGCGAGGTAATTTTCCTGGAGGTAAAAAGCGGCGTTTCCCGCAGCCTGAACGAACAGGAACGGAAACTGCGGGATTCGGTGCAAGCCGGCAGGGTAAAATGGGCTGAATTTGACGTAAAAAAATGAGAGTGTTTTTTGGGTCCCGTGGCATTACAATTCGCGTCTTTGACATTGTTCCGGTGAAATGTTAAAGTGGAAGTCACTGAATTTGCCAAAACTGTTTTTTGGGCAATTAACTCAGCGGGAGAGTGCCACCTTCACCCGGTGGAAGTCACTGGTTCAAATCCAGTATTGCCCAAAAAACAGCGCTACTCACTTTTCAGCGCATCGTCAAAAGCCGTGGTAGACGGCGGATAATTAAAATCCTTGACATATTCGCAGGCTTCTTTCGCGCCGTATTCGCGGTCCATACCCGAATCTTCCCATTCAACCGAAAGGGGGCCTTTGTAATTAATGGCGTTGAGTTCCCGGACTATACTTTCAAAATCAACCTCGCCGTGCCCCAGAGAACGGAAATTCCAGCCGCGTCTTACATCGCCGAATTTCAGGAAGGAACCGAGTATTCCCGCCTTGCCGTCCAAGGTTACCGCCGCGTCCTTCATGTGGACATGGAAGATTTTGGAAGCGAAGTCGCGCAGGAAAATATGCGGGCTGATGCCCTGCCAGATCAGGTGTGAAGGATCAAAATTAAACCCAAGAGTTTTGCGGTTTTTGAATTCTTTAAGCAGCCGCTCGGCGGTGTAGTAGTCAAAAGCAATTTCCGTGGGGTGTACTTCCAGAGCGAATTTGACGCCGTTCTTGTCGAACTCGTCAAAGATGGGCGTCCAGTGTTTTATGATTTGTTTGTAGGCGTCCTCAATCATTTTATCGGTGGTCTGGGGGAAGGAGTACCAATACGCCCAAATGGGGCTGCCCATAAAACCGGTAACAATTTTTACGCCCATGTTCTTGGCTGCCGCCGCGGCGTACTTCATCTCCTGAATCGCCCATTTGCGAATCTCTTCCGGCTTGCCCGCAAGATTGGACGGCGCAAAACCATCCAGCCGGGGATCCCAGTTGTCGCCCACGCACTGACCCATTAAATGAGCGCTGATTGCCCAGCATTTCAAACCGAAGTTTTTCAGGATATTTTTTCGCTCCTCGACATATTTGGAATCGGTTGCGGCTTTTTTCAGATCAAGGTGATCGCCCCAGGCAGCGATTTCAATCCCGTCATAGCCAAAGGATTTTACCTTCTCGCAGAATTTCTCAAAGGGCAGATCCGCCCACTGTCCTGAAAATAACGTAATCGGTCTTACCATAAATAACCTCAATTAGCCGCGCTGTCAGCAGCAAAACGGCAATATAATCGAATTTTACCGCCAGGCGGCAATAATAATTCCCTAATATATATTAAGAAAAAAATAAAGAAAATACAAGGGCTGGGCTGGTTTTATACCTTCAATACAAACAAATTAAGGAATATAATCGGCAATATGCTGAAAAATACCTTGTTACACTTTCAGCCTCTGCTCCCGTTTTCACCGGTAATCGCCGCCGCGGCGCTGCTTTTGGCGGTGTGCATTTCCTGTTCTGGGTGCTACACCCTCAAGCAGGGTAGTACCATGCTCGGCTACCTGAACCGCGCAATCCCGCTGGGGCAGCTTTCCTCGGAAAATGAAGCTGATGCGGAATTTGTGCGGCTGGTTCAGGATATCCGCTATTTTGCCATGGAAGAGCTGGGGCTAAAGATGAGCAAAAATTACACCAGCTATGTTCAGCTTGATCGCGGCTATCTTGCGGCGGTTGTCTCGGCATCGGCGCCGGATTCATTTACCCGCCATGATTGGCATTTTCCCGTAGTGGGCGCAATGCCGTACAAGGGTTTTTTCAATGCTGAGGATGCGCGGAAGGAACGGACAAAACTTGAAAAAAAAGGGCTTGATGTCTGGGTGCGCGGAGTGGACGCGTTCAGCACACTGGGCTGGTTCAAAGACCCGCTTTATTCATACATGCGCGATTATTCTCCCAGCAGGCTTGCCGATCTTCTCATCCACGAATTGTTACACGCAACGGTGTTTATCAAGGGGCAGGTCAAATTCAATGAGGAACTGGCTGAATTCATAGGCAGCGAAGGCGCACGGCTGTATGTGGAATCCCGCTTCGGCGCTGATTCAGAAGAATACAAAGGGATGTTTGCATCCGATACCGATGGGAAAAAATTTGTTGAATTTATCCGGGAGTTGATCGCAGAACTGGACGCGCTGTACAAAACCGCTCTTGACAGGGAAGAAAAGTTAAAGGAAAAGGAACGGATCATCACGGCGGCAAAAGAACGTTTTGACTCTGAATACGAAAGCCGCTTTTCAAATGATAATTACCGTGGTTTTTCCGATCTGCCCGTAAACAACGCCTACCTTGAACTTTACAGACTCTACCATGCGGAAGATAATTTCTATGCAGAACTGTATGAACGTTCAGGGCGAAACCTTCCCGCCTTTGTCGCCGCCGCTAAAACTGTAACAAAGAAAAACGGCAATCCACGGCTGCAACTGGAAAAAGCGCTTACTGCGGGATATAATTAGTGCATGGCATGGGTATTTGGCGGTAAGCGCTTTGGTCAGTATACTTATGAACACTGGTTCGATGATGAATATGATGAATCAAAATCCCAAATTGCAACGAAGTTTCCCGCACATGAGGCTTCAGGTGTATCTGAAACAGATACTAATAATACAAATACTGATAAACAGCCGCCGCCGCCGTAACCTTCCTGCCGTATTCCCTGGTTTCATAAATTGAAACAGTTTCCAGAAAAAGATCGGGAGGCAGCGTGTTGGCGGCGTACCAGCGCCGGACCCGGTTCATGCCGCCGTTATACGCCATGAGTAAAAGCAGGGGATCATTGAAACGCCCCCTAAGGTAATTCAAATAATATGCGCCGATGTGGATGTTCACAGCCGGATCGCTTAGGTCAAGGTTTGCGGTATAATCCGTGCCTTCCGCGCGCCGGATACGGCCTGCCATCTCTTCGGCAGTGGCGGGCATAAGCTGGGTTAACCCCACCGCTCCGGCGCGGGAAACAATGCCGCTCTGGAAAGCGCTCTCCGTGCGGATAAGACCGAAAAGGAGCGCCGGCGCGATGTTGTAATTTTCAGCATATTTCTCTACCAATTCCCTGTATGCCAAAGGATACAATAGTTCCAAATCTTTTCTGCCGGGCGTGTAGCCGTCTTTATTAATATACAGGGAAACAAGACGCATTGACTGGGCGTACATTTCCGCCTTACCGAGGGCTTCCGCTACGGCGCGCAATTCATCAGGGATTAGTTCTTTTTCCAGCGGCGTAATGTATTGAGGAGCGAATTCGGCGGCTTCATTTTGAAAAAAGCCAAGAAGGAACTGTAGTGGCGACGAAGGTTTTCCGCTTGCCGCAGAAACCGCAGGTACATCAAGAAAAGGCTCGTCCAATGCGGCTGCGCTCTGTAAACGGTAATAATGCGAAGTGTCCCCCGCATTGTATGCAATGCGCATAAAGGCGGAAGCATCCTCTGCTGACATTTGTTTTTCTTCGGAAGTTAAATAGCCTTCTTCAATAGCGCGGGCGATTATCCATGCATATCTGGCTGTTGAAACACCGCCGTGATCCCGGATAACAGAAAAAACGCGGATCATGTTTTTCCATTCGCGCCTTGTTACAAGCTCCCTTGAAAGCCTTTCCAAAATATCGTTAAAGTAGGCGCCGTCATGCCAGAAGGGAACAAACTGTTCCAGCCGCTGGATGGCGGCATCATAATCCCGGCTAAGCGATGAATCCAGAATATACCAAATGCACGCGTCCGCCTGTTCGCCTTTGGGAGCAAGAGGCCGCGCCTTTTCAAAAAGGGAAATTCCCTGATCAACAAGACCCCTTCGCCGGGCAATACGCCCCGCATAAAACAGAAGCCTGTATCGCAGATCATCAGTGTTGGCTGCTAACCCGCCTTCCGCCGGTTCGCCAAGGTTTTTTTCCCATTGCAGAAAAAGATCGATTCCTTCGCTGCCGGAAGAGGTGAATTGAAAAGCCCTTCCTAAATCATTAATTAAATCAGGGTACTGTAAAAAAACCTGAGGTATCCTTTGCGGCCATTTTTCTTCTTCATTCACAGTAAAAGCACGGAAGTGAAGAAGCGCCTCGTTGAAATGGGAACGGGAAACAGCATGATGCCCTTCAATTGCGGCAATCTCAAGATTACTGAAAAAATCTTCTCCGTCTTTTTCACATTCCCGCAGAAAAAAAAGCCTCGCTTCTTCAGGGATTGCGTATTCAGAATTTAACAGGAACGCAAGAACCTTGTCCTTGTCAGGATAATCATTAAACAAAAGGTTTACGGCTGCAGCGCGGGGACCTCCCGCTTCAAGACAGAGCCGCTTCATGACCGCGGCGGACAATTCAACGCCCTGAAAAAACAGATTGGCAAGCTCTTCCGCCGCAGCCTGCCTCACATGCACATTGGAACTAACAAGCGCTTTTTCAAAAAACCCGGCTGCATCGCTTTGCAGGTTGTCTTTATTTTTCAAACCGAGGTAAAAGTCTTTTTGCGTTTGCGGCTGTGCGCAGGAACTAATGCACAAAAAGAACAATGAAAAGAGAAGCCTATTTATTTTTTTTTTAGCATACAATTAATTCTTTGGCGGAATCCGAATTGTCCTGCCGGAGATAATCAGGTCTGGATTGCGGATATTGTTGTGCCGCGCAATCCTTGGATAGAGCCATGGATTCCGGTAGAATGCTTCGGCAATATCCCATAACGTATCGCCCCACCGGATTCTGTACGCTACGCCTTCCTTGGGAATGGTCGCCGGAACTTTATAAGAAGCAACCGGCGGAGGCGGTCTTTTGCTGACCACAGGCTGCGGTTTTGGCGCAGGCGGCTCAACGGGCGCTACGATGACGGGCGGCGACTCAACCACCGGTTCGGGTTTTACAGGCTCAGGTTCCGGCTTAACGGGTTCAGGAACCGGCTCCGGCTTAACTGGTTCGGGTTCCGGCTTTACAGGTTCAGGTTTAGGCGCCGACTCTTTTGCGGGCTGTACGGCCACCGTTTTAATGGAATCCAGATAGGAGAAAACTGTTTCCCTGCCGCCGAAAAAATAGAACCATACCGCGGCAAGGCCAAGGATAATAATAATGCCGACTATAACCAGAATACCTATCAGGGTGGAGCGTTTTTTTTCCTGACGTATTTTATTGGCATGCTGGTACAAACCGGTGGGCGGTTCTTCATTGGATTCAAGTTCAAAGTCTGGAAGCACAACATCACGCGATGTTTCATCCAGGGTTTTGAGCGAAACAGACAGCACATAATGTTCGCCGCCGGCACTGGTATCAAGATCGATAGCATCAGCAATAATGTCGCCGTTCTCATTTGAAGAGATAACCATTTCAATGGACGGTTCCCCTTTCGGCCTGAGTTTGACATTCTCAACCACTAACGAGCCTATATACTGGGAATCTGACATGGATTTTAGTACGCTTCTGTAAAGATCAATCTGCACACTGGGCTGATCGTCATGAACAGTAGTAAGTATCAATCTTTTCTTGACTGATGAATTTTCCTCCATGATGGAGTAAAATTCCCCATTAGCTATCTTAATACCGATATTTGACGCCATTAAAGCAGCTCCTTATTCCCGGTCTCTAAAAAACCTATTGAATTCTAGCATGGAATTTGCCTTTGTCAAGTTGACTTAAAGGCAGTCTTGTAAATAATTATCGGCAAAAACAGTGTAAAAAACGCAAAAATAACCGATAATATAGGATATGATTTCTATTTTACTTGGCGTAATTGGCATCGTTGCGGTGGTAGGCGTAGTTTTTTTTATAATGAATCGTTCCAAAGGCGGCTCACCCGCAGGAGGCATGAAGCACTCCAAGGATACAGACGCCGTTGTCAGGGAAGCCAACAAGAGGCTTGCCCAGAATCCGAATGATCTGGAAGCGCAGTACGCCCTCGCCGGAGCTTATTTCGATCAGGAAAACTGGGATAAAGCCATGAAAGCCTTTGAATTCGTGGCGGATCATATTGCAATGGGCCAGGTTGCCGGAATCGATAATTTTGAAGTGTATTTGCGATATGGTCTGTCGGCTCGCAAGCTTGGTATGCTCGAACAGTCATATAAGGCTTTCTCGGCGGCAAGAGGCTACAGAAAAGATAATTTTGAAGTAAACTACGAGCTTGGCGCTCTTGAATTTGAAAGAAAAAATTATGAAAAAGCTGTTCAGCTTTTGCAGCAGGCTAAGACCCAGAATCCCGACGACCCGGCAGTTCTCCGCTATCTGGGGCATGCGCTTTTCAGGCTGAAAAAACCCAAAGAAGCGATGAGTTTTATCCGCAAAGCCATAGACCTTGCCCCGGATGACAAGGAATCACTTTACACTCTGGCAGAATGTTATCATGAGGCTAACCAGATAGAGCAGGCGCTGCGTATCTTCAACCACCTTAGGGCTGATCCGGTAATGGGACCTGAATCCTGCCTGATAGCGGGGACCATCCATTTGGACACCAGGCAGAACCAGGCCGCTGTTCAGGATTTTGAAATAGGCCTGAAACATAAAAACATTAAAGCTGACATTCTTGCGGAACTGCGTTACAAGCTTGCCACTACCTACTTAAAAGAAAATGAAATCGGCAAGGCGATACCTCTTCTTAAACAACTACAGTCAGAAAATCCTTCATACAAGGATGTTGGCGTTTTGTTAGGCAAATATGCAGAACTTCACGCCAACCGCAATTTACAGACATTTCTTATGTCCTCCTCGGCTGATTTTGTAGCCCTTTGCCGAAGAATTGTAATGACCTATTACCAAAGGGCAAAAGTGAAAGTTACCAACATTTCGGTAAATAAAAATGAATGGGCGGACATTCTGGCTGAAATAGACACTCCCAAGTGGTCTGATCTGATCATGTTCCGTTTTATCAGAACTCAGGGGTCAATAGGGGAGCTTATTGTCAGGGATTTCCACTCGCATCTGAAAGAGGTAAAAGCGGGCAAGGGCGTCTGCATGACAGTCGGGGCTTTTACAGAGGAAGCGAGAAAATATACCGAAGCGCGCCTGATCGACCTGATTGAGAAAGACCGGCTGCAGGCAATCTTGAACGGACTTGACTCCAAAAAATGAAGGGTATCAATACCGCAGCCAGTTTGAACATGATTAGCTGAATCTTGACCTGCACCAAACAATTATATCTATTGGGGACGAGGCAGAGGGGGCTTACCCATTATAGTGAAACTTGCCCCGCAAGTGGATATTATTTTTCATGGATGGCGGGGCTGTAGGGCTTGGAAAGTTTTCTTGAGTTCCCCGCCGAGAAGACCTATAAGGGCTTCAAGGCGGACTCATCAAGTACTTTCCAAGTCCCTACTGCTCGCCATCCAAAAGACTTACTTTATAATTGCAGATCAAGATTAGCTCAAGCCCCCTGCTGCCTCGCACTTTTAAAGATAAACTTGATAATTGTGGGTCAAGTTTAATCGCTATTCATTTTCAACGTAATTAACAGCGGCAGATGATCGCTTAAACCTGCGCCTGTTCTGATACTGTATGAAACAGGAATCCCGTTCGCATTGCCAAACGGCTGATAATTTACAACTTCGGCTTTTTCATAATCCCAGCCGGTGTTGTTAAAGAATTGTTTTGTAAGCAAAAAGTGATCAATCGTTTCCCAATTACGTTTGTAATAATATGATCCATTTTCCAAATCACTGGTCCACGGTGAATAAAAAACAATTGACTCCCCGGGAAAATGACGAGCTGCAGGCGGACTGTTTTTGCTGATAATCAAAAAATCATTTTGACGGTTTGCGTACGATTGAACATCAGCGCCGGAATAACCGGACAGTAAAGCGCAATAGGGATCATCAGGAAGAAGGGCGCAAATCTTTGCCGCACCCTGCCTGAAAAACTCATCGTGATTTTCGTTCAAATCGCCGGCAACAATAATTCCAAGATCAGGTTCAGTTTCCCACAATTCGCGAATCCGGCGCAAAATCACCCTTGCGGAGGCTCTGCGGACATTTTCAGTAACATCATCGCCGCCAAGTTTGGATTTCCAGTGGCAGGCAAAAACAACAAACTCTTCCGTTTTCGTCTGAATCCTTGCCTCCAGTACCGGACGGGGCGTTGTATCGGTATTTATCGTGATGGAATGCGCCCGTACTTCCAGCGGGAAGCGGCTTATAATACCCAGCCCCAGAGCCGCGCCGGGATTATTTGCAAAATGATTCCAAAAACGGCCGGTAAAAGAATCCGCAATATCGTCCAGAACCTGAGAATTTTCAATTTCCTGAACAATGATAACATCCGGCCTTGGCTCTATCTTTTCAATTGCGGCGTTTATGGCATTAATCCTTCCACGGTATTTTTCCTTTGTCCATCCCGCCGACTCGCGGTATTCATCGTATTCGGTTCCATCATCCTTTCCGTCAAACAAATTATGCAAATTCCAGGTCATCAGGGTGATGGATTCTGAATTGCCTGAAATTCCCTCCGTTTTTGTTTCCGATAAATTACATCCTGCCAAAGCCCAAAATAAAGCCGCCAGAAGCAAAGTCACCATGCGGTGCGCCGCCGGCTTGAGAAATGATTTCATTTCAACCTCCAATAAAAAGATTTACCTTATATATGGCGCGGGGATGTGTGGCGCTTTAGTGAAAGAGGGCTATTGACAAAAATTTATGTTTCCGGTAGGTTGTAAGTCCCGTTACGTTATTAGTTTTTTTGATATGAGGTTATTGAGATGAAAACAGTATTTGCAAAACCCGCGTCAATAGAGCGAAAGTGGTATGTTATTGACGCAAAGGGTAAGGTTCTGGGCAGGGTGGCGGCGAGAGTGGCGGCCATTGTCCGGGGCAAAAACAAGGCAATTTATGTCCCCCATCAGGAAGTTGGGGACTTTGTAGTGGTCATAAACGCGGAAAAAATTGTGGTTACAGGCAGAAAAGCCCAGCAAAAGATGTATTATCATCATACCGGCTACGCGGGTGGGCTAAAAACGCATAATTATGAGAAAGTAATCGCCCGGCATCCTACCATGCCGCTGGAAAACGCGATAAAAGGGATGCTCCCCAAAGGGCCGCTCGGCAGGAAACTGGTCAAAAACGCCAAAGTGTACGCAGGCGGCAGTCATCCGCATGGCGCTCAAAATCCAACGCCCATAGAGGCATAGAAGGGATAATGTATGATTAAGAATCTAGGATTGGGTACAGGCAGAAGGAAAACCTCGGTAGCGCGGGTATATGTCCGGGACGGAGGCGGTAAAATAACGGTCAACGGCAAGGAATTGAACCTGTATTTTCCACAGGCGGAACATGCGCAAATGGTACGCCAGCCCCTTATGGTTACCGCATGCGAAAATAAATTTGACATATTGATCAATGTTTACGGCGGAGGCTCGAACGGGCAGGCGGCTGCGTGCCGGCACGGCCTTGCGCGGGCGCTTTGCCAGGTTGATCAGGCAAATTACGTCAGTCTGCGGAACAACGGCTACCTTACCCGCGACTCCCGCAGGGTTGAGCGGAAAAAGTACGGCCTCGCCGGAGCGCGGCGGCGTTTCCAGTTCTCCAAACGCTGATTTCATGCTGTTCTGCGTGCAGAACAGCATACATAGACCCGAATGTTCGTCATTTCCCTAAAGACAGAAGCCGGCGGAGAGACCGGAAGAATCCAGCTTTCCGATGGCTCTTTGTTTTCCTATAAAATTTGTTACTTACCCGCCGACTTCGGTTCTGTTTCGGAAGGAAATGAAATCACCGCCATCGAAGAAGAAAGCTTCCGCTTTGCTTCGGAATGTTTGCGTGCGGAAAAAGCCGCCCTGCGCCTAATCACAAGAGCGGAACAATGCACATCCGGCCTTTCCCGGAAACTTGAGCAGAAACGCCATTCTGCCGCCTGTGTCAACGCGGTGCTTTCACAGCTCACAGAACTGAAACTGGTAGATGACAGCCGTTTTGCCCGCCTCTGGCTGGAATCACGGCTGAGGCTGGCGCGCAGCCCCCGCCGCCTTCAATCCGCCCTTGCAAACCGCGGCATTGATCGTGAAACAGCTCAGACCGCCCTAAAAACCGTCCTTAACGAAGAAACCGAACAGTTACTGTTGTCGCGCTTTGCGGAAAAACGCCTGCGAAAAACCGATGAGCGGCAGTTGAAATATCTCTTAAAAAGCGAAGGGTTCTCGCGTGAGGCGATTAATCAGTATTTTGAAGAATGTGACCTTTGAAAAACCGCAGCATTTTCCGTGGCGTCGTACCTTCAGTACGCACATCCAGACACTACCAGTAATATTTCTTGCCCAAAAAACGTAATTTGTGGTAGAATGAGTTATTATTAATATGCGGAAATGACTTTGCCGCCAATGCGGTAAACTCCGTTAATAGCCTAAGGAGGTGGCAAGGCTATGACCATGAATATAGCTGAAGCTTCAATAAAGGCTGACAGTGTTGTCAATGATCTGCTGGTTTCAATGAAAAAAGAGCAAGTGGAAAACATTTTTACAGTGAACAGCATAGATGACAAGCAAGACCGTATTCTACTGCTTAGAAAATGCATGAATGTTCTCGGCACATCGAACTCCAACAGCGTTGTCTCCCTGGATGACGAATACAATGACGAGCTTGAGATATTTCTATCCGGCAGATGGAGATTTTTGCTTTAATGGATTGTGAAATCCGGGCAAAAATTTCCAGCGAATGGAAACTTTCACCGGAAACCATACAGCATTATGATTCTTTCTATAACAACACCGTCAAGCCCGTAATAAAAGCCAATTACCTGTCTCACCTGGTTGCCACTGTAGAAAACACGGTAAATGAAAGAAAGATGGGGACTTTCCTTAATACTGTCGATGGCGATCAGGAGAAAATCAGAGGTCTTCTGGCAAGCAGAACTTTCAGGCTTTATTCCATAATGCTTGTTCCGGTTAATTTGAAACGAAGGGCGACAACCCGTTACCATAAATTTGGGGCTATTATTTATTATAACTCCGCTTATGAAGAAAAAACTGTCCGAATACTGATAGCCCATGAGCTTGGACACATTGTAAATAAAGAGCTTCTCAAAAATACGGTTGATTCCGAACAGACAGCTAATTTATTTGCCTATATAGCTATGGATGATAAAAACAAGTTTTATAAAGAAGAGTGTGAAAGGTTTATTTCTGACAGCGATGTTCAAATTTTAAACGATATAATAAGTATTTGTCCGGTATAACCTTACCCCTTTTTACTTCCCGCTGTCTGCCGCATATAGTGCGCCGTCTGTTGAGGACGGGTAAAAGGCGGGTGAAGGCTGCTGAATTACCTTAATCCTTGAGATAACTGTTTTTTCAAATTGTTTAAAATCACCGGCAATTTCCTGATACAGCCGCTCAATTGATTTGCTGTAGCCGGGCATGAAAGTTACCGTGTGGGCAGTGAACAGTTCGGGGGTGTCCAGTCCCAGGGCTTCGGCTATTTTGGCAAGCATCTGCGGAGAGGGATACCTTTTGGCAGTTTCTATCATTCCGATGTTCGTTATTGACGTACCTGCCCTTTCAGCAAGCATTTCCTGCGATAAGCGCGGGCAATTTTACCGGCGCTTCACCTCCGGTGAAAAAATCTGGCGTCTTTCAACTATTAAAAAGATTCGTTGCGACCGGACTCGCGATATTTATGTTGGGAGGTACGGTATTGGGCGTAACCGCCTGCGACGACAGCACGGGCAAATCAGGTCCCGGCCCGGTCGGCCCGGACGGCCCGGACAAACCCGACCCCACAAAACCAGGTGGTGGCCAAACCGAAGCCCTACCAAAAAACTTTTCTGATGCTAAAATAAAAATCCCAAGTGCAAGAAGTGATTATTCGTATACGAACTACGAGCCATATGCGCCATCAAATCGGAAGACCTGGTTCAATTTGGCTATGGAAGATATCCAACCAGCACTCAAGGCTCAAAACAACACAACTCGAACCGCATTTAATAATTGGAGCGGAACCAGCGGTAAAAGCGCAACGTACCGAAGCAAAATGATTACGGCCCAAAACGGTATTTTTGAAAATTTACGTGATCATGGTCTTGAGGCGGGTTTCTTGGCGGGCTATGGGACGTATGATTTGGGATTCGGCGCGGGTAAAGGCGCATTGGACTCACATTATGAAAACATGGAAAATGCAATTTACGAATTGTTTAATGACGATGCAAAAAAAGCCGACTTCCAAAAAGCAATGACAGCGCTTAAATTTGCGAACTATATAAAGATACGGTATCAAGGCGACCAGGGGGTCTCCAAAGTAAGTGAATTAAATACGTGTCTCAGCGCGATTGGGATAGATCCGGTACCGATTGCCAGGCCTATGCCTAATGGTAATCAAGCATATAAAACGTATTGCGACATGTTGGTTCAGATTGAAAAATATTTAATAGACAATATGCCGAAAGAAGCGGGTGGTGTGGATTTCAGATTTAATATACTGCTACAAATTAGAGACTTCCATGAACTGAAAAGCTTCACACAAAATATGATCGACCTTGGCGTTTCGCCAACTGTCTCCTCGGTCAACAAGAAGACGCGGTCGCAGATTCAGACCGAAAACGGATTGTTTAACAGCCCGGAATTGCTTTCCGAATTGGCATAATCAAAGTTCTTTAAGGCGCTGGGTCAACAAACTTTTTGTTGGCCCCGCTTTCATTTTGG
>JAIRRJ010000079.1 GCA_031256035.1 Treponema sp.
ACAGGGAGCCGCCTTTTTTGAATTTACGCGCCGGGACATTCGCTGTTGCCGGGAAATCGAAAGTATCCACAAACTCGGCGTAAATTTCCGGGCGGTGGATAAAGTCAATAAACTTATGCGCGAGGTCGATATTCTTCGCCCCTTTTAGTATGCACATATTGTCAATGTAGGCAGGGCCGCCTTCATTGGGTATGAAAAAGACCGTGTCTTCAATAAGCTGCGGATCATCGGCTATTTCTTCAAAGACAACTTCCGCGAAGCCGTGTACTACCCAAAAATCGCCGTTTGCATATCCTTTGCCGAAACTTTCGGAATCGAATTTAACGATGTTTGGTTTCCATGAATTGTTGATAAGGTCTCTGGCCTGATTGATCTGCTCCGGGTTTTCAGAGTTTACCGAAAAATTAAGGTAAGTAAGAGCGCCGCCCAATACTTCCCGCATATCGTCCAGCATGGTTATGCGGTTGCGGAGATCCTCCCTGCCCAGAATTGACCAGCTTTTTTCAAAAACAGGCACTTTGGCGGTGTTGACTACTATGCCTGCGGCTCCGTAATAATAGGGAACGGAATAGTTCATGTTTGGATCGTAGCTTGCTCTTCGTAATACTGCCGAATCAATGTTTTTGAGGTTGTTGAGTTTTGTCTTGTCCAGTTTTTCAAGCATATCCTGCTGGATCATAATAGACACATAATCTCCTGACGGGAAAATAATGTCGTAGCCTCCGCCCGATGCCTTTAGCTTGGCGTACAATTCTTCATTGGAAGCGAATTGATCATATACAACCCTGACGTTGTATTCTTTCTCAAATTTTTCGATTACAGTGTCCGGCGTATAGTAAGTCCAGTTGTAAATTCTAAGCTTCGGACCGCCGCATGAAGAAAGCAGCGCCGCCAGAACGGAAAGAAAAATAATTGTCTTTTTAATTTTGAGCCTCCTTATAAAAGTACGAAGACTAAGTTTACAGATGTCTTTAATATTTTGCAACCACTTTATTCGCCAACTCTGATTGAGTTAAACCATGCGTCGTTGTACAAATCAAGCGTTGCGCCGAGGTCGTCTTTTAACTCTGTGTTGACAAGGTCTTCCGCCTCGTACCAGGATTTTCCTGTTTTGAACTTGCGCGCCGGGACATTCGCCGTTGCCGGAAAGCCGAATTCATCGGCAAATTCTGCATAAATTTCGGGACGATGTATAAAATCGATGAATTTATGCGCCAAATCCGCGTTTTTTGATCCTTTCAGGATGCACATGCTGTCAAGATACGCAGGTCCGCCTTCTTTTGGAACAAAATAGTAAGTGTCCTTCATGAGCTGTGGATTGTCTATGATTTCCTCATAAACCACTTCGGCATAACCCTGTACCACCCAAAAATCACCGTTGGCATAGCCCTTGCCGAAAGCTTCGGCGTCAAATTTTACCAGATTCGGTTTCCATGAAATGTTGATAAGGTCTCTGGCTTCGCTGATTTGCGCAGGGTTTTTTGTATTTACCGAATACCCCAGATATGCGAGAGCATCTCCCATTACTTCGCGCATATCGTCCAGCATTGTCATTCGTCCCTTTAGATCAATCCGGCTGAAGATTGACCAGCTTTGCTCAAAATCGGGAACCCGCGCTGTGTTGACTATGACCCCGGCAGCTCCGTAATAGTAGGGGACAGAGTATTCCATGTCAGGATCATAGGTTGCTCTTCGCAGTACATCCGGATCAATGTTCCTGAGGTTGTTCAGTTTTGTTTTGTCGATTTTTTCCAGCATGCCCAATTGCATCATGATTGACACATAATCACCGGACGGGAAAACAATGTCGTAACTGCCGCCGCCCGCTTTAAGCTTGGCAAACATATCTTCGTTGGACGCGAATTCATCGTAGATTACCTTGACATTGTACTCTTTTTCGAATTTTTCAATTACAGAGTCAGGCGTATAATATGTCCAGTTAAAAATCTTCAGTCTGGGACCGCATGAAACAATGACAGGCATAATCAGCGCCGCCATAACCGTAAGAAAGAGAGTAGTCTTTCTCATATTTTTCTCCCTTGTTAATCTTGTTTGAAAATGCTAACTTTCGGTTCGACAATTTACTTTGCAGCAATGTATTTTAAAAATTTCCTTAATGTGATGCACAATATCACAGTCCCAAAAATCATGACTACCGACAGGGCGCTGACCACGGGCGTTACTCCGCCCCTGCGCGTGATTGCCGAATAAATGAAAATCGGCAGGGTAGAGGAGCCGGGGCCGGCCACAAAAAATGTTATGACAAAATCTTCAAGCGAAAGCGTGATGGCTGTCAAAAGGCCGGAGAGGATGCCCGGCATACATATCGGAATGGTTATCTTAAAAAGGGTTTCCCTTTCACTGGCGCCCAGATCGTGGGCAGCCTCTATAATGGAAAAGTCAAATTCATCAAGACGCGCCATTACCATGAGAAACACGAACGGCAGATTAAATGTTGTATGCGCGACATAAATGGTAAACAGCCCAAGGGGAATTCCAATGCCTGCGAAAAAAATGGAAAGGGAAACGCCTATGATGATTTCAGGCAGAATCATTGGCAGAAAGGAAATTGTCTGCACATAGCCGCGCAGGCGGAATTTGTACCAGTTGACTCCGATGGCGCCTATGGTGCCAAGAACTGTCGCGGTAACTGCGGATGTCGCGGCGACAATAAGACTGTTTCTGAATGCCCGCCACAGTTCCCTTGATTCAATGAGCCGCTTGTACCAGCGCAGAGAAAACCCCGTCCAACTCATGCTGGTTGAACCGTTAAACGAATAAACGATAAGAACCAGAAGCGGAAGGAACAGGAAGACGATTGTTATGGCAAAAACAGTCTGGGAAAGGGAAAAGTGACGGCGGTACGCCCGTCTTGCGTGGCGTGCGGCCTCGCTCTGCTTGCCCGGTTTTACCGAGGTGAAAACATTACGAACAATGTTTCTTATCACCCCATGCCTCCATTGTGTCCGTCTCCTTTCAGATCAACAGTAAGTGAGGCATCCCGCTTTTGAACTTTCATCATCCACAGTACGCCAATAGTGGTAACCACGGTCAGTACCATTGAGATCGCCGCCGCCCTCGGCCAGTTACGCGATTTTGAAAGCTGGTCGGCGATGATGTTTCCCAGCATGTAGGAATCCTTTCCGCCGACCAAAAGAGGCACCGCGTAAGCGCCGAAAATCGGGATGAATGTAAAAAGCACCGCCGTAAAAATCCCGCCGCGGATATTGGGGAGCAGCACCTTTATTATCGAACTTGGTTTTGTAGCTCCCAGATCGCGGGCTGCCTCAAGCAGGGAAAAATCAAATTTATCGATTGTTGAAAACAGGGGCAGAATGGCATACGGAAGGTACATATAAACCAGTACCAGAATTACAGCCTTTTGGTTGTAAAGGAAGTGAATGTAATCATCGACAATGCCAGCGCGAAGCAGCACTTCGTTAAGAAAACCGCTGCTTCCGAGTATGTTCATCCAGGCAAAGACCCTTATCAGGAAATTTGTCCAGAAAGGAATGATAATCAGCAATAACAGCAATGTTTGATGTTTGCTTCTTGCCATACAGTAACCGCAGGGCAGCGCGACAAAAATGGTAATTACTGTGGCGATTAGGGAAGTCAAAATCGTACGCAGGGATATGGTTAATAGTACCGGGTCTCCAAGGTAGCGGTAGGCGTCCAGCGAGAATTCCGTTTCTATGCCGCCGTAGAGTCCTTTTTTCAGGAAACTGTATACAATAATGATTGCAAGCGGCGCCAGAAAAAAAATAGTGAACCAAATTGCCATTGGCGATGAATAAAGCGGGCCGTAATTTTTTCTCGCGGCAGGCTTCATTTTTTTACCTCGACAATGTAACCGTCAAACGCACTCCATGAAAGGTAAACAGAATCCTTCCAGCGGATGTCCGGCCCTTCGTCTGAATAATTGGCGTGCTGTTTTATTACCTTCATGGTAATTTTGTCCGTTATCTTCACATAGAATTTGGTCTGGAAACCGGAATAAATCGGCTCATCAACTATGCCCTGTAACAGATTTATATCTTCGCGTTTTGTCGATGGCTTTTCCTTGGTAATCACAATCTTTTCCGGCCTTATCGTGAAACTGACTAACTGGCCGGTCTGCACTTCATCAACAGTTGTTACCATGATTTTTCCCAAATCAGGGACTTCCAGTTCAACCATGTATTCGGGTTCGTCCGTTTCGGACAGGGGCGGCATTTTTTCAACTTTTGTTGCCGTAGCGTCCGTGAGGTTGGTTTCTCCGATAAAACGGGCGACAAAGTCGGTTGCCGGGCTTTCGTATATTTCATGAGGAGTGCCGATCTGTAGTATATCCCCTTGATTCATGACGGCGAGCCTGTCGGAGACGGAAAGCGCTTCCTGCTGATCGTGGGTAACATAAATGAATGTAATGCCGATTTTATCGTGGATTGTGTCAAGTTCGATGAGCATGTGCTGGCGCAGCTTTGCGTCCAGGGCGGAGAGCGGCTCGTCAAGGAGCAGAACGCTCGGCTCGTTGATGAGGGCGCGCGCAATAGCTACCCGCTGTTTCTGCCCGCCTGAGAGCTGGTTCGGCTTTTTGTGGGCGTGGCCTTCAAGCTGAACCAGATGCAGGTATTCGCCCACCTTGTTTTTAACTTCGGTTGAGGACGCATTTTTCAGCCGTAGCGAAAACGCTACGTTCTCAAATACCGTAAGGTGGGGAAAAAGCGCGTAGTTTTGAAATACAGTATTTGTCTGCCGGCGGTTAGGCGGCATGAAAAGCACGTTGCTTCCGTCAAGGGTAAGCGTTCCGCTGTCAGGATTTTCAAAACCGGCAATTATCCGCAGCAGGGTAGTTTTCCCGCACCCTGATGGCCCCAACAGGGAAAAAAACTCCCCCTTCTTTATTTCCAGGCTCACATCATTGAGCGCCGTAAAATCACCGAAGGTTTTACTTATCCCTCCGATGACAACATCGCTTCCTTTCAATCTGTTACTTCCAGCCTCCCGTTGTTTATATATGGTACAATGCGAATTTTTGGAATTAATGTCAACCCATTTTTGAAAAAAAGATGCCCGTAAAAGTGTTTTCCCTGTGTTGTTGACCAGCCGCGTTTCGCCGCATATACTGTTATCATGGAAGACGCGGCGGTCTTACCGTTGGAAGTTACTCAGTGGACATACGCCGATTACAAGGCTTGGGAGCTTAAGCCCAGGGAACGGTACGAGATCATCTACGGGGAAGCATACGCCATGTCCGCGCCCAACGCTTTCCATCAGTCCATACTCATAGAGTTGGGCAGGCAATTTGCCAACTTTTTGGTTGGTAAGCCCTGCAAGGTATATCCTGCGCCCTACGATGTGCGGCTCTTTTACCATGAAGACGAAAGCGACGATACGGTGGTGCAGCCTGACCTTACTGTTGTCTGCGATAAAAATAAACGCGGTCCGGAGGGCTGCCGTGGCGCTCCCGATTTTGTTGCGGAGATCCTTTCGCCGTCCAATACAGCAATTGAAATGCAGAGGAAATTTCACGCCTACCGCGCCGCCGGAGTGCGTGAATACTGGACTCTTGAAGGCGAATACAAAACCCTGACCGTTTCTCTTTTTGAAGGCGGAAAGGTTGTTACTCAAGCGTACAGTGGAAAAGATACCGTGCCGGTTACAATCCTCCCCGGGCTGTCAATAGAGCTTGAACCTGTGTTTGCAGAGTAAGGATCATTTTTCCACCAGATACAGATATTCAGTAACATGAATATTACGGGTGCTTTGTTTTGCTCGGGACAAATTACGGCAGCCGCGAAATATATTGTATGAAGTTTCCAAGACTTCTACTTTCCCTGTTTTTTGCAGCATATCTTTCATTTCATCAAGAGAAATAAACCCTTCCGAGTTGAACGATATTAGGACGTACTTTGCCTTTATATTTGCAATAAGGCCGGATAATGCGGAGAAAGCCAGATGTTTCTTGTTGTAGTCGGAACGTTTCCAGTCAGCCGGTATGCCGGACACTTTACTGATGTTTTTAGGGTATTTATTTTCAAGGATCAGATTCAACATAAAATAGTTTGAACCATAGGGATGCTGGTTATAGGGCGGATCAAGGTATGCCAAATCAACCTCCGGCGCTTCTTTGACAATCAGGTTTGCATCGCCATTATAAACTTTGTATTCACAGTCAAAATTACTGAATACGGGAAAGGGCAGAACAATATCGCCCTTTATGCGGAAAAGAGCGTCGCTGTTGCTGCCGCCAAACTGCCCAATGCCGGTCTTTCTGTTTTTGTGAAAGCCCTTAAATACGCCGGATGTATTTGCATGGACGGACGCCTCGGCAATCAACGGAGCCAGAAAGTATTTTTGGTATTGCACGGGGACTGCGTCAATGGCATTGCGCATTGTGTCGATATACATTGCGTTCCTGTGCGTATAAAAAACCCGTTCGTTTTCCTTTATGTTGTTGTCGTCTTTCGGTGAATAAAGCCCGGCGATAACCCCTTCTTTCAAAGTTTTGTCGTTTACAGTTGCCAAAAGATCGTTGTATATTTCTTTTAAGAGCGGAATGTCTATTTTGTTTTTGTTAGACAGATAACATTCGGCGGTAACAGAAGAATATTTTTCCAGATCATTAACGATGAGGCTGTTTGAAAATTGCTTGCAGAGCCTTGCGGCTATACATGAGCCTGTAAAAACGTCAAATATATCCAGTTTGTTTTTGTTCAGGCGCTTTTGGACAATGTGAACCCCCTGAGTGATAAAATCCAGAAGAGAGCGTTTGTTCCCGATACAGGTTATTATTTGCTTGGTTAGGTAGTCATGGTTCTCATGCATTCCCAACCTCACACCAAGGCACGGGAGTTTGTAGGAAAAGCCAATTATTTTCCGACATCATATTACACTCTCAGTTTTCCCTTTCCTTTTCCCTGTTATTATGCGCTATTCTTCACTGCATTGCGCCCATTCAGGCATT
>JAIRRJ010000062.1 GCA_031256035.1 Treponema sp.
TGTTGCTCCTGGTGTACCAGATGAAGCAGTTTCATATAGTAATCGTTTTCAGTTATACGCGAGGAAATTGACATTATGCACGATGTTATACCCTCCGCTGTAGGATTTTTTTGCAGAATGGACATAAGATCCTGACTGTGGTACATATTCCTGGTGAATTCTGCGTAATCATTCAACATGATAGGAAGTATTTCTTCTTTTGATGAAAAATGATTGTATAATGATCCGGCTTTAATTCCGACAGCCAAAGCTATATCGCGAATAGATGTTTCCGAATAACCTTTCTCGCAAAACAAATTCAATGCACAAATCAATATTTTTTGTTTTGTTGGTACTTCATTATTCATACTGGTCTATCTTAATTTAAAATCTACAGTAAAACAAGATACCTTATACAGAATTAAAAAGAGAATTTTACTCAATAAATACTTAAAGAAAACCATGTTTTCAGCGCTTAACGGACGGCATATGTAAAGAAGCTGCTTACGCAACAATTTTTTGAGCCGCGAACCTTTGGTTCGAAGGCGGCTAATTACCACCAAAACGTTAGGCGAAATTGGTGCTAATATGATCAATAATATATAAAAAAGTATACTGCAAAATATTTTTGAAAATGATCAAAAATGTTAATTTTTTATTATGACATAGCTTCGTTCTTTGTGACGCATATCGTAGGTACGATGCGACTTTGCGTGAGGCTCTTCTTCGAATAATTTCCCGTGCACCAGAAAGGCATGATTGCTAATTGCAGGGCAACTTTATCCGGCTATTTCCAATATCCATTCTCAACCAGATATTTTCTGCTCATGGCAAGGCTTTCAAACGGATCGACAAGGAAATCGCCGTCCTGTTCAACTACCGCGTATTGAGTGCCGTATTGCTTAAGGCGGGAGAAGATGCTTGCCCAGTCCAGGTTTCCCTGCCCGATTTCGGCAAATTGGCGATGCCGCCCGTCAACGCGGAAATCTTTAAGATGCGCGATTTTGATTCTTTCTTTCAGTTTGTCAATGTAGAGCAGGGGATTCGCCCCTCCTGCCTGCACCCAGAAAACATCCAGAACGAATTCCAGATCGGGACATTCATCGATCATGCGGTCAATGGCGCATATTCCGTTAAACTTCATGAATTCATGTTCATGGTTGTGATAGCCGAATGTTAAACCGGCGTCTTGCACCTGTTTGCATATTTCATTGACCTTTTTGATAAATTGAGTGTAGCCATCATAAGTGTCGGGATAGTTATTCGGTTTTATGCCAATGCCTATTTGTGTAGCATTTAACCTTTTATGCTCTTCGATTAATTTTTTTAACTCCGCCGGATCGGCGACCTGTTCCCATGAAGAGTGAGTTCCGCATACTTCAAGGCCGGTTTCCTTAAACAGGTTCACCAGCTTATCGAAGTTACATGGGCCAAGGCCTGAAATCTGTACTATGTCATAGCCAATAGCCTTGATCCGCTTCAAGGAAGCTTCAATTTCCGCTTCGTTTTTCAGATAGTCGCGCACTGTGTACAATTGAACGCCGATTTTCATAATATCACTCCTTCTCCTATTATATTTTTTTAAGCTAAATTTAGTAATCCGGTGATTGCAAAGTATACCCATGGAACAAATATTGCCGGGATCAGGTTTGCAACTTTTATTTCTTTTACGCCAAGAAAGTTAAAGCCTATGGCGGCGATAATAAGGCTGCCCACCGCTGACATTTCGCGGATTACTTCCGCACTCAGATGATCGCGTATCAATATCGAGGCAAGCGCAATGCCGCCTTCGTACAGAAACAGCGGCACGGCGGAAAAGGCGACGCCGATCCCCATTGAAGCGGCGAACACAAGCGACATCGTGCCGTCTAGTACGGACTTGGCGAAAAGGATTTGATGGTTTCCCTGAAGGCCGCTCTGCATGGAGCCGACTATTGCCATTGAGCCGGTACAAAAAAGAATACTGGCTGAAACAAAACCTTTTGAAAAACTCTTTTTTGAGTCAGGGCTGCCTTTCATATTGAGTTTTTTTTCCGCCCACAGCCCCAGCTTATTCATCCATTTGTCAATATCTATGAGTTCGCCGATTACAGCCCCAATAACCATGCTCATTATCAGCAAAAGTATCTTTTCGTTGTCAAAAGCGCCCCGGATTCCGACAAAAACAACCGCAAGGCCGGTAGCTTTTTTCAGTATTTCTTCGATTCGATCAGGAATCCCCTTTACAAGGAATACCCCTATAAAGGAAAAAATGACAATGACGAGAGCGTTCACAACAGGACCAAGCATTATGGGGCATTTTAACACAATTCAGGCGGGCATGACAAGGATACCGTTTTTTGGTAGTATACGCAAATGGACTTCAAGGAAAGCGTGTACAGTGAAAGCGCAGGTTACGCCTTTTACAAAACATCATTTATTTCTTTTTTGCGACCGGCTTTTATCAAATGCGTGTCCCTGATTTTCTATAATTTTTTCTTTTGTCAGCACCGCGCAGCCTTCCTGCCGGGCAGAATCCCCGTCAACAATGTGGATCACAGCCTTGATGAAAAAATCCCGTTTGTCCCCTCATGGGTTACGATATACCTTGACTTTGTTTATTTCTGGACGCGGATGGTTACTTTTTTCTTGAAACGCTACAGGCACAGGGTTTACGCCCAAATAGCGGATTTTGTGGCTTCTATGGGAAGACTTTACGCATTCGCCGCCGAAGTGTACAGAAAAAATCTTTCTACGACAAAGCGCCCGTTTTATATCGCCCGCCCGCGTTTCTTTTTGATTCATCTGCTTGATCCGCATTTAATGTGTATTCCGAGCCTGCATGTTATGGTGGTGATTTATGCATACAAAAAATTCAACGCCATTGCCAAATCATTGGGAGAAGAAGAAAAATTGAAGGAGCAGGCTCTGGAAATGAAGCAGGGCGCTTTGGCAATAAGCCAGGCGATACTTTATGTGAAACAGCACAGCGTTAACTGCATAGCAGCCGCGTTATACGCAATGACCTGTTTCGATCCCGCTCTTTTTCCGTCTTCGGAAGCAGAAGCTTTTACCGCTCTGCTTTTCGGACCGCCCCCTGTCTCCGGCGGAATCCCTGCCGAATGCCGGATACACCCTTCGGCTGCACCCTCTACGCAGCTGCCGGAAGCTGATCAGGCGGAGATAAAAAGCCACATACTCTGCCTGTACCGGCATTTTCTTTCCGAGAGGGACGAAAAGAGATTCTGGGGAGAGCCTCTGATAAATTTCCTGCGTTCTTCGCCTGTTAAAAAGTAATTTCTCTTTATGCAAAGTGGTGGCAATGTAGTAAAAATGAAATATGTGAATGCTGGTTTAATCCTAGATGAAGAAAAAATTGCCTAAACCTGAAACCCATCCGCTATCGTAGAAATCTTTTCTATCGAAGCCTGGGTTGCCGCCGCCATGTGCGAAACATCCTGAGCGCCCGTATTTAATTTCTTGATGCCGCCGGATATTTTTTCCATTTGAGTTTCTATGTCTGCGGCGCTTCCCTGAAGTACGCTGATTTCCTGCAGCATGACTTGGTTGCTCTGACCCATCGCATGTGAATCACTGGAAACACGGGCAGATATATCGTTCATTTCCTTCAGTGATTCCATCACCTGGCCGGCGCCGGATTTCTGCTCACGAATGGCGTTGTCAACCTCAATTACCAGTTTTTCTGTTTCGCCAATACGCTTTGATACCTCGGCAAATGCATTTCCTGACGCTTCGGCATCCTTGACTATGTGATTGATGGTCGCCATGATCTGCTTTAGTTCGGCGTTTATTTTCTTTGATTCGGAAGAAGAATTTTCCGCCAGCTTGCGAATTTCGTCAGCTACTACGGAGAAGCCCCTTCCCGATTCTCCGGCATGGGCTGCCTCGATAGCGGCGTTCATTGACAAAAGATTTGTCTGCGCGGCGATGGTGGCGATGATTTTATTTGCCTCCTGCAGCGCCTGAGACTGTTCCACAATTTCGCGGATACGATCCCTGCTTTGTTTTTGAATACGGCTTCCTTCTTCGGCTGCTTCACCTACTGTCTCAAACTGGGCTGCCATCTTTTCAGTTACCAGACTGATGGAAGAAATATTACCAACCATTTTTTCCACTGCCTCAGACCCTTGCGACATACTCGATGTTTGGGTTATGACGGATTTTTCCATGGTTTCGATCAAGCCGGCTATCTCTTTAACAGTTTTTGTTGTAGTGTTAACGCTTTCAATCTGCCCCTGTGTTTTCGCCAGTACCTGTTCCGCAGCGCCGGAAACCCGTGCGATAGAATCCGCCATCACGGATGCGTTTTCTTCCATCCTTGTACCGACTTTGGAAAGTTCATGCTGTCCGCTCTTGATGTCCCTGATGCCCCCGCTTAAGTGTTCGCAGAATGTGTTCACCATTCCGGTAATTGTGCCAAGCTCGTCTACGGAACAAACATAAATCCTCTGGGTCAGGTCTTTTTGATCGGAAGAAAGATTTTCACACTGTTTTGTTATTGAGTTATAGATGACCGAAGTGTTCTTTTTCAGGTTGTAAGCCAGAATGCCGATGCATATAAAAAATATTATGATCGGAATCAATATGGCGGCGGATGAACCTTCCGCTCCGCTCTTGTCCGCGCCGAGCAGGGTAACGGCGCTTGAAAAAACAAGCGAAGTCAAGGATGCCGCAAGCGGAATGATGAAGGCTTTAAGTTCCTGCCTGTTTTCTCTGAGTTCTTTCGGATAATCGGTAAAGTTGAGGGAAACAAGGAAACGGGAAACAAGGCCGTCGTTTACCACATAGACAAAAGTTCCGACTAACATTCCGAAAGACAAAGCTGCCAGAAATAATGCGCTCTTTAGTTCAGAATCCAGACCCAAATATTCATTGCGGAAAAAGACGCCGCTTAAGAAAAGCGCGTGAAGCACTGTATTCAAGGCAATCATCTTGATCGGTACAGAGCCGGCTTTTTTCAGCCTGTCCGTGAAAACATCGCCCGGTATGTCTTTGAATTCCTTTACGTCAAAATAGCGCCCGTGCCGCCCCAGTACAACACAGTAAATAATAAGGAAAGCGACTGAGGGAATGCCAAGAGGCACAAATATTCTGGAAAGCGGATGCCCAAAAAAGACCAGAATCACAAAATCCGCAAACAGCATAACAACGCCGGTGAAAGTTATCAGAGCCAGGAAAACATACTTTTTATTTGTCATAGAAACCTCTGTTTTTTCATTTTATGCGATGTTATTGCCTATTACAACGCTGAATGGCACAAAAACGATTGTTTTTTTATTATTTTGATGATAATATTACCCATGATAGGAACAATTCTGGCGTTTGCCTACTTTATTTTTTCCATGTTTTTTTTGCTTCCTTTTGGGACAATTGCGTTGATTTTTTACATTCTTGGGCTGCGAAATTTAATGACACTCGCCGTCTACCGTATCGCCCAGGGCTGGGCGCGGTTGTTTCTTTGGCTTTTCAGGTGCAAGGTAACCGTTTCGGGCACGGAAACAATCCCGCGCAAAGGCGGCGTTTGTTTTGTCAGCAACCACGAAGGTATTTTTGATATTGTATTGATATTTGCCTATTGCGGACGACCGGTTGGTTTCATTGCAAAGAAAGAATTGAGTTATGTGCCGTTTTTGAATGTATGGATTTTCCTTATTGGCGGTTTGTTTATCGACCGCGGCGTTGTCCGAAAAGCGATCCGTACAATCAACATCGGAGTGGAGCGGATAAAAAAAGGCCGCGGCATGATCATCTTTCCCGAAGGCCACCGTTCTAAAGGCGAGGGACTGCTTCCCTTTCATCCCGGCGCGCTCAAACTTGCCACTCAGGCAGGCGCGCCCATCGTCCCTGTCGCCCTGAAAGGCAGCTATGATTTTTATGAAAAAAACCGCCGCCTTACAAGGACAGTTTTCAAAGTCGTTTTCTGCGAGCCAATCTATACCGCTGATCTTCCCCCCGAAGATAAAAAAATTATTCTTTGCGACAGGATTTATTCTGTGATAAAAGAACGCTGGGAGGGATGAGGGGTTTCAAATTTTTATTAGTTCGCGGTATGGTGTCCGCGGCGTATATTTCAGTTTCCCTGCCTTCTCAAGCCCTCTGTTATCCAGCTTAATAATACAGCGATGCGGCTGTTTACACTCGGAGTGATATTTACCCTGTCGGCGATAAAACCCGGTATATAAAGCCCGGACATGCAGTAGATAAGCACCCCCTCCTTCACAGGTTCAAGATAAAGTATGGCAGTAAATCTTTCCGCTTTCATAACCGGTAATAAAAGAAAGCGAACATCTGTGAAGTTGGTAATACTGTATGTTATGCCATACAGACTCATGGATATATCACCGCGAAGAAAAAGATTGCCGAAATACACTTCCTTAAAACGAAGATACATTGTTTCTGAATAAGGGAGCATATCTGCAGGCGGAGGATCGGAAACAGCTTTTCTGTTTTTGGCGCTTACAAGCCGTGTGGTTTCTGTAAAAACATTGAAAT
Organism: Treponema sp.; assembly: GCA_031256035.1. Classification (GTDB taxonomy): domain Bacteria; phylum Spirochaetota; class Spirochaetia; order Treponematales; family Breznakiellaceae; genus WQXQ01. The sequence continues at coordinate 6,472 of JAIRRJ010000062.1, forward strand.
CCCTGCCGTTTATGTGAACTGAGTGGTCTTTGATATTTTCGATCCTTCCCAGAGCATTGTACAAATCAAGCATTTCAAGCTCTCTTTCGTTATACGGCACTACCACGAGAACTTCGATAATATGAGATGGTTTTTTTATCATGACACTGCTGAGGATATCTATTCCTGAATCAGGATCGGGAATCAACGCCGGAGAACCGTCTTTCTCAAATGAATATCTTAATCCTCTATTGCTAAAAACTGATGCTTTTTGGGTTTGCGAAAAACTAGGAAATAACGCGTCAAAGGAGCGAGGCTCAAAAATGAAGCGGGGTACCTCAAAGATGAGGGGAGGCGCTTCAAAAACGGAGTCCTCGCTGAGGAGTGGCGTCTCATGTTCTTCATTGAAGAAAGTTTCCTCGCTGAGGAGAGTTGCCTCATACTCCTCATCAAAAATGGATTCCTCGCTGAGAAGAGGAGACTCATACCCCTCATCAAAGAAAAGCTCCTCGCTTATAAAAGGTTCATTATGTTCTTCATCGAAAAAGGTTTCCTCACTGAAGAGAGCCGCCTCATGTTCTTCATTAAGAAGGGATTCCCCACTGAGGAAGGTTTCCTCGTCTTCATCGAAGAAGAATTCCTCACTGATTGAGGATTCATCAAAGAGGAGATAGTCATCGCTAAGAAGAAATTCTTCACTGTTGAGAAATTCCTCACTGAGGAGGTATTCGATATTACGGCGGTTTTCCTCATCGGTATCGGGTTCCTCATCAAATAGGGGTTCTGCACTGAGGGGGGAGATTAAAAAGAATAAAAAAAGAAGAATCTGACCGCTTTTATGCGGCCGGACAGCCGGATTCATCAATACCAATATACTATGAACAGGGAATTATTTCCAACACGGTGCCTGGCACCATATGCTACATATGGTAACACCCTTGCTACATATAGCGGTGGTGTCAGGCACAGTCGCTGCCCGCGGCGCGTACGGCTGGCTGAAGCCAGCCTACTATCAGTGGTCATGAGGGATTTTAATTGCGCCGGAACGTGCTGAATTTGGTCATCAACAACCTGTGAGAAACTCTCGCAGCCCGCGGCGCATACGGCAAGATAAATCTTGCCTGCGTTTACTCGTCATGTTGGATTTTACTTGCGCCGGAACGATTGGGATTTACTCAGCTACGTCCTGCGGACGCGGTTTCTTATTCCCCAGGGAGGATTTGAACCCCCACAAGCAGATCCAGAGTCTGCCGTGCTACCATTACACAACCGGGGAAGGCACTCTCTGTATCCTATAAAATCAGCTAAAAAAAGTCAAGCAATGGTTAAAAAAAGGGCTTTATTCCCCTAAAATCCCGCATAAAAAACGCCGATGATCGTAAAAGAGTCATAGTAATTTTGCTTATGCATGATTTAGTATTATTTTAGGGAGGTTTTGAGAATGTCTGATAGCGATGATATTGATCTTGGAGACGATGGCGGTCATGATGCGGGTAGTTCTCCAAAGAAAAAAGGCGGTCTTGGTAATCTATTACCGACCCTGTTAAAATTCGCGGCTATTGGTCTTGGCGCGTTGATTTTTATCGTTACTGTCTCTGTTATTACCTATAATATTATGAACAAGGGCGGTAAATCACAAACGGTAATATCTGACCCTTCCTCTCCGTATATCGGGAAACGCCCCGAATATGCCATGTACGACCTTATAGGCCCGGTAACGACAAAAACCAAAGACCCTGCGCCGGGTTCAACGGTTTCGGTAGATATGATTATCGGTTACGATAAGGACAATTCGGAAGCCTCGCTGGAGTTGATAGGCCGTCGATATGAATTGCAGGATTTTGTGCGGCGCTACTTTACTGGGAAATATGCCGCGGATTTGGCGCCTGAAAGAGAAGAAGAGCTGAAAAAAGAGATTAGGGAACAGCTAAATACCCGGTTTTTGGACACGGCAAGGGCGCGGATCATTCTGTTCAAAAAACTTGACGTAATGGATATGTATTAATTCAGCTTGTCAAGAGCGGGGTATAGGTTTACCATAAGGGATAATTATGACAGAAGTTCTGTCCCAGGATGAAATAGATCAACTATTAACCGCTATAAACGCCGGTGATACGGAGCCTGAGAATTTCACGCCCGCCGCGGACAGCCGGAAAATAAAAATCTATGACTTCAAACGCCCCGATAAATTTTCAAAAGAGCAGATCAGAACAGTCTCAATTATGCACGAGACTTTTGCCCGTCTTACCACCACCAGCCTTTCAGCCCAGCTCCGCAGCATGGTTCATGTGCATGTGGCATCGGTAGATCAGCTGACCTACGAAGAATTTATCCGCTCCATTCCAACTCCCACGACTCTGGCTATTATCAACATGGACCCGCTCAAGGGAAACGCCATTCTGGAAATAGACCCTGCGATTACATTTTCCATAATTGACCGTCTTTTCGGCGGAACAGGCGAGGGAACAAAATCGCAGCATGAATTGACGGACATCGAACAATCCGTAATGGAAGGGATAATCGTCCGTATTTTGGGCAATATGCGGGAAGCGTGGACAACGGTTATCGATCTGCGCCCCCGGCTTGGGCAAATCGACACCAACCCCCAGTTTGCGCAGATTGTGCCGCCGACTGAAATGGTGGTGCTTGTAACGCTGGAAACCAAGGTAGGAGACGTGGAAGGGATGATGAACTTCTGTATTCCCTACCTGACCATAGAGCCGATTATCGGGAAACTTTCCGCCCAGTTCTGGTATTCTTCGGTTCGCCGCAACGCAACCACCGAGAATCTCAATGTTCTAAAGGAAAAGCTTGCATCAGTCGATGTTAATGTAACAGCCGAAATCGGAAAGATCAACGTGCCTGTACGGGACGTGCTTTCCTTACAGATTGGGGATGTAATCCGGCTATACAATACCCGTATTGGAGATCCCTATTCACTGAACATCGGCTCCAGGAAGAAGTTTCTGTGCCGCCCGGGCATTATCGGTAAAAAGATGGCGGTTCAGATTACGCAGAAAATTGCCGAGCTTGGACATGATGAATTCGAAGAGCTGGCAGGTGAAGGAGAAGAACTATGATGAGCGATGGCGCCCTTTCACAGGATGAAATAGACGCATTACTGGCGGGTGTTGATTCATCAAGCCTTAGCGGAGGCGGCGCTCCTGTTGCCGCAGCTCCTGCGCCCAGTCTCAATGTTGATCGTTCGGCGCTTGAAAAGTTTTTTGCCTCAACCACCGGCGCACTTTCTTCTAATCTTTCCGCGCTTACCGGCGCTACCGTAAATCTTATCGGCCCGCAGGTCAGCATCACCGGAAGGGACAATTTCCTTGTCCAGCTTCCCGAAATGGTTACAGTTATTGCCGCCAATTACACTTCCGGTTTCCCCGGCGAGCATATTTTTATTCTGCCTGAAGAATCCGCCGGGGCTATCGCGAGCCTTATGACCCACGAAGAGGACATTCAGCTTGACGAAATGGCGATGTCTGTAATCGGTGAAGTGGTGTCCCAGATGGTGGGTACTCAAATAACCTCGCTGACCGACAAAACAGGCAATAAATCAATAGCAGCCGCGTCTCCCACAGCGACAAATGTGCCGAAAGCGGTTGCCGCCTTGCCGGGCGGAGATTTTGCGGTTATGACATATCAGCTTGATCTGGGAGACAGCAAGCCTCATCAGATGTGGGAGATTCTTGGTTCAACACCTGCAGTTGATATTTCCAGCGGCTTAAGCGGTCACGGTTCAGGTCCCGCTCAGATGCCGATGGGGCAGATGCAGGGAATGGGTAATATGGGCGGAGGTATGAATATGGGAAGTATGGGTATGCAAATGCCGAATATGGGAATGGGTATGGGAATGATGGGCCAAGGCATGGGAATGCCGGGGATGCCGAATCTTGGCCCCACGAATGTGCAGCCTGTGCAGTTCCCCAATCTGATGCAGCCGCGTTTTGGCGCCCAGGAAGCCGGAAATATCAGCCTGATCATGGATGTGTCCATGGAGATGACCGTCGAATTAGGTCGTACCCGCAAACTTATCAAAGAAATACTCGGCATGGGTGAAGGAACAATTATTGAGCTTGACAAACTTGCCGGTGAGCCTGTAGATATCCTTGTTAACCACAAACTTATCGCCAAGGGAGAAGTTGTAGTCATTGACGAAAACTTCGGCGTCCGTGTAACCGAGATTGTGTCGCCCATGGAACGCTTTAACGACATGGGGTGAGTAACAGCAATTACTACCCAAGAAAACTGATTTTTTCCTAAGCACCGTGGTGCCTCAAGTAAAAATCGAACCGTAGGAATAGATGCCTCAAGATAGAAAATCTAACCAAAGGAACCGAAGCGCAACGGCTTCAAGTTTGATTTATGAACAAACACAGGAACA
>JAIRRJ010000023.1 GCA_031256035.1 Treponema sp.
ACCGATAATTGGTTAATAGAACCGGAGTATAACAATGAAAAAGTTGTTTTCAAAATCTAAAAAGTGTTACCGATGTCATCGGACATAAACGTGTACGATGTCATCGGGTCGTACCGCTAGATTGATAAAAATATGTGATTGGTAGTATAGGTACTTGATTATATCTATGCATAGTGTATAATTATGAGGATAAGGAAGGAATTATGGAATACAAATTTAGCGGCACATTAACTTTGAAAGATTATATTCAGTGCTGTCAAATATTTAATAGAAAGAGGAATATATTTCTTGCTATATTTTTATATATAGCATTTTTGCTTATTATTTTTGGTAGTTATGATTTTTCAGAACTAAAAGACTTTATAAGTGATAATCCTTTAAATATATTTTTTGTTATTTCGCATAAAGAGTTTATTCCATATTTTATAGGAATTACTTTATTTATTATTATAGCATATTTTGTAATTCACCCAATATATTATATGCGACTTTATAAATCAGATAAAATGATAAAAGCAGAACGTAGTTTTTGTATAACTGATGAATATATCAATGTGTACTGAATGTACAAGTTTAAAAATAACCAAAGAAAAAATAAAGAAAATTATTTTTACAAAAGATACAATATATGTATTTACCGCAATAAACCATGTTTTAACCATAAAAAAACGTTATTTAGATGATACTAACGTTTTTAATGAATTAAAAATATATATAAACGAAAAATACAATATTAAAAAATAGTTAGTGTATGCCACCACTTCGCCTAACAGGACGGTAACTGTAAAGAAGCTGCTACCGCAGCAATTTTAAGAGCCAGTAGGCGGCTAGGCGCGTACTAAAGTACGACGAAAAACCGCAGCTGGGCTTGCGTCCGCGGCGCGAACGGCTGGATAAACCCAGCCTCATTATATTGCAAGAAGAGGATTTTACTTGTGCCGGAACGTTATGTGAAATGCCTAAAAAACTGAAAATTATGCTTTACAAAAAATAAATGGTATAATATAGTATATTTAGGAGGATAAAAAGATATGTTTAAGCAAATATTAGGAATAGCCGTAATTATCTTTTTGCTTTTTTCATGTAAAAACAAAAAATCAGATATTGAAATAGTAGAACAACATGAATCTGCCTTAAATGATATTATGAATGAACCTGATATAATTCCTAATGTAATTTATGAATCATTTTCAGAAGACGCTTTTGATTTTTTTCAGGTAACTGAGTATGAGGAAGTTCCCAAAGAAATATATGACATATTATTTGGAATGGAAGAAAAATATTTAAATGGAAGATTCACTGAAATATTGTTTATTCATAAAGTTAATTTTGGTGTTCCTGATGGTGATAATTATATTGTTTTATGGAAGGAACAAATAAGCTATGATCGTGGATACAGAAAAGAAATTTACCTCTATTCTATTTCCGATAAAATAGAAAAAAGATTTAGGCTGTTTACAGGCCTTCAAGATGAAGCACCTAGTTTTAATATTAGTATTATGGAAAATATACCAGGAATACATATTGGTGATATTGGAGCTTCTGTTTTTGATTGTAATGGTGATGGAAAAGACAAATTGTTTTCTTATGGGTTTTACGGAAGGGGTAATTGGATTCATGTTTTTGGATATAACGAGGAGAAGGATGAGATTGTAGATTACTGTGATGAGTTTAGGGTTGTAATTATCGGCAATAACAGAGAATATACCCCTGTTGAATTCACATACTATAAAAAAAGGAATGGGTTTAAAGTTTTTAGTTTATTGAAAAGCAGTATGCCGCCTGTAAATCCAATTAATGATTATTATGCTTATTACTTCTTTGCATGGAATCGTGAAACAAAACAATATGAGAATATTGGTGAATATCTGGTAGATGAAATAGGTAATGAATATGAAAATAGATACAATATACATGATTATGACATTGAGCATTTTATAGCTAGAATTCATGTGGAGTCATTATCAAATATGGAAGCGTTGATTAATCTTGAAGAAATAACTGCAAATCATGTAGGAGGCAGAAGTTTTCAAGCAACTATGATGGCTGAAAATGATGAATCTTATTATGGAAGCATATTTGATTTTGACTCTGAAGGTAAATATTTATATCGAATATGGGATGGTGGTTCTAAAAGTAGATAACAATGATATTTAGGCACTGCGCCTAAGAAAACAAGTTGCAGTGCTACATTAAAGGTATGTTTGGAGAGCAAAGCCAGGCGTATTTCCATTAGGAGGTATATATTAATAAGCGAAAAATAGTGCTGATTGGTGTAATTGTGATTGCCGCGATATTAGGTATAATGCTGGCATTTATGTATTTACTGTTAGCAGGTGCACCGAAAAGGCCTCGTGGAGATATAAGAATATTCAACGAAGAAATGGCAAAGCTCATTCCTGTTTTGCGAGAAGACACCCCGCTTATCATTGACCAGCTCGAAATCTTGAGGTTGGGTTTATCTGAAAAATCTCCAACCAATGGTGAAAACATTGTATATACGATATATTTCGGTGGGAGTGCATATATCACCGACGGCGTATATCATGTTGATGCTCCAGATGACTATCAACTTAAATATTCATATATAAGTGGTGGTTCTTTCCATTACAATTACAACTTTGCTGAAAATTATGATAAATTTTCAGTAGAAGAAATTGACGCTATAAATTATCTTTTTTTTAGCGACAAATTACAATTGAATGTTTCAGCTATTCATTTTTATCAGGATCATAGCCTATGGTATAATGTTGTATTTGCAAGAGAAGGCAGGTTTATGCTCAGCATAGATTATTTAGATCCCTGTAACGATAATTCGTGGTTAGAAAATTCTCGGCATCGTGGTGATTATGTAGAGAAATTATGGAAAAATTATTGGATTGTGATGTGTTTTGTTGAAAAAAGTTAATTACATGTTAGGTGTGGAGACGGCGGTACGGCATATAACAGGACGGTAACTGTACGCCGCTTTGAGGGCGGCTAGGCGCGTACTAAAGTACGACGAAAAACCGCAGATGGGCTTATGTCCGCGGCGCGAACGGCTGGATAAACCCAGCCTCATTATATTGCAAGAAGAGGATTTTACTTGCGCCGGAACGTGTTAAATTTGTTATCTACACCATTCTGCTGCTTTAAATTGTTCCCCTTTGTGCGGCGGACTTTAGTCCGATTTGTCTCCTGCCCCAAGCGTCACATACCACCGGAACGTTATGTGCCATTGGTTAAATTTGTTTAAAAAAATACTACTGTAAAAACATACTTGCAAAATATAGTATTTGGTATAAACTGGTTATTGGAGGTAATATTATGCTGAAGTTTTTTCCACTGGCATTTTTTCTAATATTAACAGCTTGTGTAACATCACCAATTGACAAAACAGGCGTTTCCATAGAAGGAACATGGATAGATTCTTATGGATGTGAATGGGTGTTTGCTGAAGGGGTTTTTAAGATTTTTGACGGTGAAGCTGCTATTATGGGAGGAACATACACCACAAACGGCCGTACAATAACTACCCAATTTGAGTTTAAATTTATTGATTTTCTGAATATTCCCGCGGGTATATATTCAAGGGATCAATTGCAGGAAGCTGCCGCAAAAGCATTATCAATAGATGATATTTGGCTTAAGTACGCCACTCCTATATACTCCACTATGGAGGAAGTTCAGGAATTTTTTAAAGAAAGGTTTGATAAAGATTTTGCAATAACGACAAATTACTATTCAATACGGGGCGATACACTATTCCTTGACTGGTATGATTGGCCGCTGCTGTCATTAACCTTAATCAGGCAAAATATACATTCAGAGCCTAAAACGGTATTTTTAGGACTTGGCCCGGATTTATTCGCCGTTGCGGAAAACAATACGGTAACGTTTTACGATGCATACCGGGGATATAAGGGGGATATATTTGAAGAACACCCCTTTATCTTACCAAGCGGATATACAAGCATTGTGGGATTTGATATGTCGAATCTTGGCGTAATTGTCGGAAATACGATGATATATTATTCCTTTACAAACGGGAAAGGCTGGAATGTAAACTCGTCCAGAAACTTCACCTTGCCTTCTGGCTATAAAAGCGTTGTGGGATTTAACCGGAATACAATGGGCGTTGTTGTGGGCAACACCCTGATATATTATCGGTATATTGACTCATGGAAGGAAAGACTGAGCCGCGAGATGACATTGCCGAATGGGTATGTAAGCATTATAGGGCTTTCTCCATTAAACCATGAAATAGAAGCAATAGGCGTGATTGTCGGCAATACGCTGAAACAATACGTTTTCTCTGACGGTCTTTGGCAGGAGGAAGAAAGAGCAAAATTTATTTTGCCGGCTGATTACAGCAGTGTAATAGGGCTTTATCTTGGAGGATTTGGCGTGATTGCGGGTAACACGGTACAGCTTTACGAATATTGGGACGATGAAAAAGGGTTTGTAAAACACACTGAATTGCCTGAATTTACAATTGAATGGTAAAAACAAAAAAAGCATTATTGGTGGTATCTGTGAAAAGAGCAGCGCAAACTGCACATAACAGGACGGTAACTGTAAAGAAGCTGCTACCAACGAAGGGTGTTTACACCCTTCATAACCTGCCCAAACTGTAATATACCGCCGGAACGTTAGGCGAAATAGTGGCTAAATTTTAATAAGTATATTAATAACCAATTGACAAAGATGAAAAAAATGATAAAATACCGTATATGAAGTGGAAAATATGGTTCTTGTTGTCATTTTTGATATTTACCTCTGCAAATTACGGAGCTGATGTGTATACTGTTCCTCTAAACTTTGGACGGGAAAATCTGCCAGTACAGTTTGAAAGATTGCATATAGAACCAAATGGTTTGTACATTAATCATTATGGCGATGGTTATTATGTGGTAACATTGTTCTTAGAATTAAGTGTAAAGGGAAATTGGCGTAAAACCAAAGTTGAATTAAAACATTATCATTGGACAAACAGGCAGGAAGTAAATTATCCACTTGTTTTTGAAAAATATCTTTTGGCTTTGGAAATTAACGAAGGTAATGTTAGCCTGACTGTAGAAAGGCTAGATTTCGACAAATTTTTTTATGCGTGGGATGTTGTTATAGAAAACTTGTCCATTTCCTTCCTCGCGCCTGTTCACGCAGATTATCCACGTCCGCCACCTGGTCCGCCACCTGGGGTTCTGCAGGATGAGAATCAAGATTCCGCTACGAGTTCAAATAGTTATAGAATCCGCTTAGCAACCCGTAGCAACAGCCAAGTATTTTCATTTTCTAAAGTTTACTTTTTGAGAAGCGAAAGCGAGTTAAGGGCTTCTAACGACCAGTGGTTTAAAACAGGTGAAAACGGTGAACTTGTGCTGGATTGGGAAGGCTATCGTATTACTATAGACAGGACAATAAAAATCAAGGTTTCAAAGATACCATAATGATAAGAAAAAAAGAGACGCCTTATATGTAAATGTATAAAGGAATAGTGGACAAATAAATCTGTTTGCGATATATAATATAACAAGGAGATATAATTATGAAGAAAATATTAGTTTTGGCAATCATGGGAATTGTCTGCGTGTTGGCAGTATCGGCGCAGACAGCGGCAAGCCTGGATGCCGCAATCGACACGTCTTGCAAGGCAATCACCCAAAAGCTGGTGATGGCGCCAAAAGTGGCAGTGGTAAGTTTTGCCTCCACAGACCAGCTTTCCGCTTATGTACTGCAGCAAATGCGGAATACACTCGAAAAAAGCAAGGCGGCAACCTGGATACCCAAACAGGAAATTGAAAAAGCCTTGACTGCGGCGAGCCTAAAACCGTCAGCCGAATTGTCAGACGCGCAAGCCAGGGATATTGGCAGGAAGACAGGCGCGCTTTTTGTCGTGATAGGAACATTTGCAGAAGCGCGTCAAAATTATGCGTTCAAGACAAAGATGATCAATGTTGCAAGCGGAACTGTTGAAACTTCATCGGACATCGCAGTCAGTGAAACAGCGCAAATTGCAAACCTGCTCGGCAAACCTGCGCCCGTGGAGACGCCAGCGGCTGCAGCAACCGCTAGCGGAACTGGCGGTGGAGGACAGGCAACACAAGCACAGGCGGCAGCTAATTACAAAATTGGCGATACTGGACCTGCTGGCGGGCTTATTTTTTATGACAAGGGAGACGGAATCGGCGGCTGGCGTTATCTGGAAGCAGCCCCTGCTGATATTGGAAAAACAAATAGGGCAGTGACAGAAGATATTCGTTATACCGGTTTATATGATAGGGCTGTTGGAAGGGGTAAATCAAATACTCAGGGGATTATGACAATAGCTGCAAACCGAGGCGGCGGCTTCGGCTGGGTGGCTCAGATTTGCGATACATATTCTTTGAATGGTTTTGACGACTGGTATCTTCCCTCACGTGATGAACTTAATTATATGTACGGTAATTTATATTTACGTGAACTTGGAAATTTTAAAAGTGAGTATTATTGGTCATCTACTGTTTCGACAAACACTTATTCCAGAAATGTTGATTTCAAAGTCGGGCGTTCTTTTTGGATTCAAAATTTTAATACTGGAAATCAAGTTGAATCGCCTAAGAATTTAACTGCATCTCCTAATATCCGCCCTATACGGCAGTTTTAGGATAAACTCCAAAAGCCCTAAAGAGTGCCTAACGGTACTTTTTAGGGCAAACCCCGCCACATATAAAAATGTAGTCCCCCAAAAATGCTTGACAAAACCATAATATTTAGCTTTCATATTGTTATGAAAAAGGTAATTATTATTATACTAAATCACAACACTTGTCTTTAAAAGGAGTAAATATGAAAAAGCCTGTGATTAACAAAAGAGTTTTGTTATATGTAGTTATTTTCATCATCCTTATTTTTAACGCATGTAAAGACAAAAAGACCAATACTTTCCATGAGCTGGATTCTCATAATTCAAAAAAAGAAGAAAAGGTGGAATTTTCCGGTGTATTTGAAGAGGATTCCCATGAACCGGCTGCTGTTTTTCTGAGTGAACTTGATTGGGAAAGTGTCAATAATGACATGATCAATTCAAGAGGCGGTTTCCGGTGTGTTGCATATGGTGATAATAAGTGGGTTGCAGCCGGCGGTTCAATCGATATCTTTGGTTACAGAAAAATGGCATATTCCCATGACGGCGAGAACTGGATTGAGATCAATGTAAACAATATATTCGGCAAAATGATCATGAGTATTGCCTATGGCAATGGCAGGTGGTTTGCGAGCAGTATGGACGGCAAAACGGCATATTCAACAGATGGTGAAAATTGGACAAGAATGGATATTGGTAGAATATTTGATTGGTACACACATGTTAATTTTGTCTATGGCGGGGACAAATGGATTGCGTATCAAACGGCTTACATGGGTAAGATGGCATATTCCTATCAAACGGCTTACATGGGTAAGATGGCATATTCCTATGACGGCGAGAACTGGATTGAAGTTAATATCGACAAAAATACATTCAGATTTGGTATTAGTGGTATCGCGTATGGTAACGGAAAATGGATAGCATTTGGCAGTGTTAGAACAGAACATAATCCTGATGATCCTTATAAAATAGCGTATTCGTTAGACGGTGAAAACTGGACGGAAACAGATATTGAAATATTCTCCCATGGAAGCTGTTATATTTCCTGCATTGCCTTTGGCGATAATAAATGGATTGCTGCCATTGGTGGAAACAAGAGGAAAATGTTATATTCCAATGACGGAGAGAATTGGATCGAGGCTAGTGCCAATATATTTAATCCTTATAACAATGATACCATCGATAATATTATTAGAGGTAATAACAGGTGGATTGGAATAGGATATGGGACAATGGTATATTCTACCGATGGCAAAAATTGGATAGCTGATGATAGTGTGCCCTTCGAAAGCATTCACGCCATCGCCTATGGCGGCAATAAGTGGGTTATAGTCGGAGAAGATGAGCGTTCCGGCAGAATAGCATATGCCATTGATTATGGTTTGGAATACACCCATGGGTCTTTCAGCTGGAAAGTAGATCAACACCGCGGTGCTATGATTACACGCTATAGTGGAAATGGCGGCGCAATTGCAATACCTGCAAAGATAGGCGGGATGGCGGTAACTTCCATTGGAAAAAATGCGTTTAAGGAAAAAAGACTAACCAGTGTTACAATACCTGACAGCGTCACCAGCATCGGGGAGAGAGCATTTAGTGGCAATCAACTGACCAGTGTTACAATACCTGACAGCGTCACCAGCATCGGGGAGGGAGCATTTGGTAGCAACCAACTGACCAGCATTACCATCCCAAACAGGATTACTTCCATTGGGGATTATGTGTTTGATGACAACCGGCTGACCCATGTTACTATCCCAAACAGCGTTACTTCTATTGGGCTTGGCGCATTTAGAAGAAATAACCTAACCAGTGTTACCATCCCTGACAGCGTTACGAGTATCGGGCGTGAAGCTTTTCGTAATAACCAACTGACGAGTGTTACTATCCCTGACAGCGTTACGAGTATCGGGTATGAAGCTTTTCATAAAAACCAATTGACCAGCGTTACCATCTCTGACAGCGTTACGAGTATCGGGCGTGCCGCTTTTAGTGAAAACCAACTGACGAGTGTTACCATCTCTGACAGCGTTACGAGTATCGGGATTTTCGCTTTTAGTGAAAACCAACTGACGAGTGTTACCATCCCTGACAATGTTACGATCGAAGCGGGTGCGTTTGCTGATAACCGCCTTACCAGCATAACTATTGGGGCAAATGTGTCGTTTAAGTGGGAGCAGTGTATACTTGAGCACAATGATGAAAGTTTCAACCTGGTGTATAATCTAGGCGGTAAACGCGCAGGAACATACACCCGTCCCAATGCTGAAAGTAGAAAGTGGACACGGAAGTAGAAGGGATAAAAAATGACTAAAATTATGTCAGGAATTATAGTCATAGTTCTTTTACTCATCTCATGTGAAAATAAACAAAAATCCATTAATCATGATATTACAGTTGAAGAAAACGGCATAAAAACCATTCATGTATTCGTAGCTCTTTGTGACAATAGATATCAAAACATTGCTCGTGTGCCGGCAACGCTTGGGAATGGTCAAAATCAGAATTCAAATCTGTATTGGGGTGCGCTTTACGGTATTCGCACTTATTTCAAAAAAAGTGAAGAATGGGAATTGCTGTCAACCCGGAAAATGAACAAGGTCATACTTGAAAGACTAGTTTTCAAAAATACACAGGAAGATTACTATTTAATTGCCGATGCTTATAATGGAAAAAATATTAAACAATGTATAGAAGATTTCATGAACAGCAGTTATGGAAATCAAAAAGACGCCATACAGCTTGATGACAAAGTATTGGGCATCAACGGCAATGCTTCTCTTTTGGCATACATTGGCCATAACGGATTAATGGATTTTCAATTATCCGGGACTTTAACAAACAGCGACAACAAAGAACGTGACGTGATCATATTGGCGTGTTTCAGCAAACGTTATTTTAGTCATCATCTGGAAGCGGCAAATGTAAACCCGCTGCTTTGGACCACAAATTTGATGGCTCCCGAAGCCTACACGCTGCATGATGCTCTAACCGGATATATAAACGGAGAAACGAATGAAGATATTCGCGAAAGAGCGGCGGCAGCTTACGCTCAATATCAGAAATGCAGCATAAATGCAGCAAAAGGTTTATTGGTAACAGACTGGTAAGCATGAATGTATTTTGTGTACGCTGTAAGATATATTAAAAGGAGCAAATATGAAAAAGCCTGTGATTAACAAAAGAGTTTTGTTATATGTCGTCATTTTCATCATCCTTATATTTGACGCATGTAAAGAAAAAAAAACCAATGCTTTCCATGAGATGGATTCTCATGATTCAAAGAAAGAAGAGAAGAGGGAATTTTCCGGTGTATTTGAAGAGGATTCCCATGAACCGGCAGCTCTTTCCCTGGGTGATCTTGATTGGGTAAGTGTCAATGATGATATGATCAATTCAGAAGGCATTTTCACGTGTATTGCATATGGTGATAACAAGTGGATTGCGGTCGGCGGATACAGAAAAATGGCATATTCCAATGACGGAGAGAACTGGGTTGAAGTCAATGTCCGCAACATGTTTAAGAGAGCCTTCAATAACATTGCCTATGGTAATAACAGGTGGTTTGTGAGCAGTAGTGACGGCGAAACGGCATATTCAACAGATGGTGAAAATTGGACAAGAATAGACCTTAGCAGCATATTTATTTGGGATGAGCCCATTTGTTTTGTCTATGGCGGTGATAAATGGATTGCGTATCAAACGGCATTCATGGGTAAGATGGCATATTCCAATGACGGAGAGAACTGGATTGAAGTCAATATCGATGAAGATATATTCAGATTTGGTATTAGTGGCATCGCGTATGGCGATGGAAAATGGATAGCATATGGTAATGATAGTACGGAACATCATCCCAATGAGCCTGACAGAATAGCGTATTCAACAGACGGTGAAAACTGGACGGAAATGTATAACAGCATATCCAATGATCACAGTAACCACAGTTATATTTCCTGTATTGCCTTTGGCGATAATAAATGGATTGCTGCCATTGGTGGAAAGAAGAGGAAGATGTTATATTCCAATGACGGTGAGAACTGGGTCGAGGCTAGTGCCAATATATTTAATCCTAGTAACATTGATACCATCGATAATATTATAAGAGGTAATAACAGGTGGATTGGAATAGGATATTGGACAATGGCATATTCTACCGATGGCAAAAATTGGATAGCTGATGATAGTGTGCCCTTCACATCCTACGCTGTCGCTTATGGCAGCAATAAGTGGGTTATAGTCGGAAGAGAAGAGCGTTCCGGCAGAATAGTATATGCCGAGGAGTAATGTATGAAACAAGCCCGAAGCATCTGACAGCGATATTATACTCAGTTATCCTGATGATTTCACCAAACTTGTTGAGCTGGGGGAAAAGAGATAGTAATTTGTCGATTGCATGGTCTGCAAATTTCGTATACAATAACGTATGGCCGAGATGGCTTTTACGGTACTCGATCTTATCGATCTTGACCTTAAAGAGCATAATTCTCTCAATCTCCACTGCATTGGGGGCAGAAAAGGGCTTGGCAGAGAAATAAATATCCCCGATCTTAACCGTCCCATGGGCGCAATAATGGGGTTTTTTGAAGATTTCGCTTTTAAGAGAATCCAGCTTTTTGGGCGCGGCGAGGCGGCCTATCTGCGCCAGCTTGAAAAAAAGGGCGAGACCGGAACCATAGAGGAAATGTTCAGCCATCCCATGCCCTGCTGCATTTTTTCACATAATTTCAGCCCTCATAAAGATTTTTTGGAAATAGCGGAAAAAACCCATTGCCCAATACTGCAGACCGAGCTGGGTTCAACGGATTTTTCTTCAAGAATAATGCGAATTCTTTCAAGAATATTTTCACTTCGCCAGAGTGTTCACGGCGTACTTGTTGAGGTTTACGGTCTGGGGATTTTAATACAGGGAGAATCCGGCGTAGGCAAAAGCGAGACTGCTCTGGAACTTATTCACCGCGGGCATCGTCTTGTGGCGGATGATGTTGTGGAAATAAACTGCGTGGACGGAAACATACTGATGGGCGCAGGCGCAAACAAGATAATCGGACACCACATGGAAATCCGCGGCCCCGGAATAATAAACATTACCCATCTTTTCGGAGTCAGGGCAATCAGGGACAGAAAAGAAATTCAGCTCGTAGTAAAACTTGAAGAGTGGGATTCCTCCAAAAACTACGACAGGCTTGGCGCGGAGGATCATACAATTGAACTCTTAGGAGTAAAAGTTCCAAAACTGACAATTCCGGTCAAGCCGGGCAGGAACATTCCCATCATCATCGAAACAGCAGCAATGAATGAACGGCTTAAATCTATGGGCTACCATGCCGCCAGGGAATTTAACAAAAATATTCTGAAGTGGATAGAAAGCGAGAATACGCGCTCTGTGTTCTTCGGACAGAACGATATTATATGAGGGACGGCGAATGATAGAAAAAAAGATCATAGTTGTAAACAGGGCCGGTATTCATGCCCGCCCAGCGGCATTATTGGTTCAGACTACAAAGAATTTCAAATCGAATATATATTTTGACAAAGGAACAGACAGGATTAACGCAAAATCAATCATGGGTATTATTACGCTGGGAGCCGCCTACGGAACCGAAATAAATATCATCGCTGAGGGAGAAGATGAAGCGGCTGCGGTTGAGACCCTGGCAAGACTGTTTGAGTCAAAATTCGAAGAAGAGTAGCCAATTCCAAAATTTGGTTAATTTTGGAATTGGCTATGCGGTTTTCAGGCTTACAGCCTAAAAACTGCTATTTATATAGGAAGCATTTACAAAACTGAAGTTTTGCAAATGCAAAAAAAGAGGTCTCCCTTGAAAAACGGCAAAACCCGTCCTGAGTACTCGATCATCAATGTACGTGTTTTGATTCTTATTTATGTACTTCTTTGCGTTCTTACGATTCTTTTTTCCCGCATTTTTTTCATTGATACCCTGCGCGATGGTAATGTACCTGATAAATTAAGCCTGCTCGTTTTCTTTACCACGCCGGCAGTTCTTTTTATCTTTCTGGGCATTTCGGTTTTTAATCTTGTTACGGATATTATAGCGCGCCGTCCCGGAAGCAAATTCATGGCGAGGCTGATGGCTTATTTTACCGTCATAGTCATTTTGACTGCGGCGCCGGTAACTGTTATGACAGGAGCAGCGATAAATGAGTTGGTCCGCTTTTGGCACAACATTGATACTGATTCCGCCACCAATGCTGCAAATGCTTTTGTGGTGGAAAATTACGCATTCCATGAAAGACGTTTTGACAGCATAATTAAACAAAATGATTTTTCCCGTCCGGCTGCAAATCTGCCGGAGTACATCGCGGCAGTGCAAATATTTAACAATACGGATGGTAAATGGGATGAAGATTCTTTCACCGGCGAAGCGCAGTTCAGACTGCAGGAACCGCCTTCTATGGTAAACGGAATGATAAAAAGAAATCCGCCTGATGATGCGGCAACCATACGTTATGTACAGCCGCTTTCGCAAAACAAGTACGCTGTTATTAGTTACAATCTGGGAGAAGAATTTGACTGGGGCAGGGATGCCCTTGAAAATCAGGCCGCTCGTTTTAAAATAATTCATTCGGTTAGAAAAAATTTAAAGCCGCTTTTGATTTTCTATTATGGCGTTTTTTTCTTTCCCACCCTGCTGATGACGGTAATCATTGCCATTTCATTTATTCGAAGGGTTACCCGCCCCATAGTTGAGCTTACCGAGGCTACCCGCCATGTTGCCGAAGGAAACTTTTCCATTCAGATTTTAACCCGCCGAAACGATGAACTGGGACTTCTTATTCGTTCATTTAACGCTATGGTGCAGGATTTGGAAAAGTCCCGGGCTGCGCTGGTAAAGAGCGAAAAGATTTCAATATGGCAAAATATGGCGCAGCAGCTTGCCCATGAAATAAAAAATCCGCTTACCCCCATAAAACTTTCCGCGGAACGCATACTGCGGCGCTGGCGGAACGAACCTGAGCGCATCGGCGAAATCCTGGAAAGTTCCATAATGGCGATAATTCAGGAAACTGAAGGGCTTTCTACCCTGCTTAATGAATTCCGTACCCTTTCCAAACCCATGGAGCCGTCCCAATCATGGACAAACCTGAAAGAGACAGTGCATGAAGCGATCATTCCCTATTTTTCCTCGTACCCGAATGTGCAATTCAATATCGAACATATAGACAGCAGCATATTGCTGAAAATCGACAAACACAGGCTTTCCCAGATTCTTACCAACTTGATCATTAATGCCATTGATGCCATGAACAGCTCAGGCTCCATAGAAATCAGGACAGACCTTGTCAAGAAACGGGAAATCAGTTATTCTAGATTAAGCGTTAAGGATTCCGGCAAAGGCATAAGCGAGCAGGACGGTCAGCTTATTTTTACACCTTATTTTACGACCAAGGGATCAGGCACCGGCCTTGGGCTTCCTATTGTTGAACGAATTATAAACGACCACGGCGGCGCAATCTGGTTTAATTCGGCGGAAGGTATGGGAACTACATTCTTTATCGATCTGCCGGCGGAAAAGACAGTAGAAGGTAATTAATGTCCGCTATTCTCATTATTGATGATGAGCCAGGTATCAGGTTAACGCTTGCTTCGATTCTGGAAGATGAAAAG
Source organism: Treponema sp. (assembly GCA_031256035.1). Classification (GTDB taxonomy): domain Bacteria; phylum Spirochaetota; class Spirochaetia; order Treponematales; family Breznakiellaceae; genus WQXQ01. The sequence goes on from JAIRRJ010000023.1 coordinate 14,238, forward strand.
TACAAAGTATTTACCTCAGAAGACGCGGTTGCCGGTATAGAAATACTTAAGAATCAAACTGTGGATTTGGTTTTCCTTGATGTGCTCCTTCCAAAACTTGGCGGCATGGAAGCGCTGGAAAGAATACGAAAAGACAATCCGGGTTTGGAAATTGTGATGATTTCCGGTCACGCAAATATTGATATGGCGGTCCGCGCAGTCAAACTGGGCGCATTTGATTTTCTGGAAAAACCTCTTTCACTGGACAAGGTACTTACCGTCTGCCGAAACGCACTTACCATAAAAAAACTTCGTGAAGAAAATCAAAAACTGAAAAGAAATTCCGGTGCCGCCGGTGAAGAAATTATCGGTACAAGCGCCGCTATCAGAAATATTCGTGAAACAGTTAAACAGGCGGCTGACAGCGATGCGCGCATATTGATTACCGGGGAAAACGGCGCGGGTAAAGAGGTAATCGCCAGAGCAATTCATCAGTTTTCGCGGCGTTCGGACAAGTCTTTTGTCGATGTCAATTGCGCCGCCATACCGGAAACGCTTATTGAAAGTGAGTTGTTCGGCCATGAAAGGGGGGCATTTACCGATGCTGTGTCCTCCCGGAAAGGCCGTTTTGAAATGGCTCACGGCGGAACGCTTTTCCTTGACGAAATAGGCGATATGTCGCTCGCTGCCCAGGCAAAGGTATTACGCGTTATTCAGGAACAGAAGATTGAGAGGCTTGGCGGAGAAAAAACCATAGAAACTGATGTACGCATTATTGCGGCAACTAATCAAAATTTGGAAAAAGCCTGCGAAGAAGGCCGTTTCAGGCAGGATCTGTATTTCAGGTTGAATGTAATTCCTGTCCATGTCCCTCCTCTGCGGGAACGTCCTGAGGACATCCCCCTATTACTCATTACTTTCCTTAAAATGCAAAAAAAAGAGTTCACACTGGAAGCCGATGCGCTGGAACTCCTTGCTTCCCACGATTGGCCGGGAAATGTGCGGGAACTTAAAAATCTGTCGGAACGGATCGCCGTGATGCATCAAGGGAACGCAATTTCCGCCTCCGCGCTTCAAAATTTACTCAATAAAAAGGTGAAAAACCGGCAAATTACGGAAAATACCCTGCCTGACGGAATATTGGAACGGAGTTTCAACGAAGCCAAAGACAGTTTTGAAAAATGTTATTTGGAGTTCCAACTTTATAAAAACAGTGGTATAATATCCAGAACAGCGGAGGCTATAGGTATTTATCCCAGTAACCTTCATGCAAAGCTAAGAAAATATAATATAACTGCGGCAAATATTAAGGATGAAATATGAAAGAATTGACTGAACGTCAAAAAGAAGTCCTTTCCTTCATCGCCGGATATGTCAACAATCACTCTTATCCTCCCACCATCAGGGAAATTGCGGTTCATTTTTCAATATCGGTTAAAGGCGCGCATGATCACATAACAGCGCTGAAGCGGAAGAGATGTCTTAATTTTGCCGACAAACGCCCCCGGACAATGATGTTAACGCGCACGGGAAGCGAAGAAACCAGCGACTTGATGGAGATTCCCGTATTGGGATCTGTTGCCGCGGGCTTGCCCATTCTTGCGGAAGAAAATTTTGACGGAAATGTCGTAATGCACCGTTCGATGCTGAAAAAGAACAAAAAATATTTTGCCCTGAGAGTAAGGGGCGATTCCATGTCCGGCGCTGGAATTCTTGACGGCGATACGGCAATCATCGAAAAACAGAGTACAGTACACAACGGCGAAATTGCTGTTGCAGTTGTGGACGAAGCGGTTACTCTGAAACGTTTTTATCAGGAAAGTTCAAGAACAAGGCTTCAGGCGGAAAATCCCGCATATAAACCCATTTACAGCCGGGATGTAAGAATTCTTGGCCGCCTCTTCACGATAATCCGTTCTTATTGACAATGGGCGCGTATATTTTTCTCGGCCCGGAATTGGGAAAAAAACAGGACGCTGTCAAAGCTGTCAGAGAAAAACTGCCCGGCGCTGAAGAATCTGTTTTTTATTCCGGTGAAACTTCCGTAAGCGCAATAGCCGATACTTTACAGAATCATGCCCTGTTCGCGGAATCCCGGCTTGTCATTGTCAAAAACGCAGAGCTAATCAAACAAAAAGACGACATTGAGCTTCTGGCATCCTGCATAAAAAAAATGGAGGAAAATACTTCCCTCATCCTGCTTTCGGATGAAATCAGGATTGCCGCCGGTCTTGACAATGCCGTTCCGGCGGCAAACCGGCAGGTTTTTTATGAACTTTTTGAAAGGGAAAAAGCCGAATGGCTGCGTTCTTTTTTCAGGCGTGAAGGTTTTAACATTGAAAAGGAAGGCATAGACACCATCCTTGAAATGGTGGAAAACAATACAGAAGCCCTGAAGCGGGAATGTTCCCGCCTCATTTATTTTTTGTCCAAAGACCGGCCTGTGAAGGCTGAGGATATTGAAAAGTGGCTGTCCCACAACAGGGAAGAATCCGCCTTTACGCTTTTTTCCCGTATTGCCGCCGGAGACCTTTCCAAAGCTCTGGAATCCATTGCAGCCATGTTAGCTGCAAAAGAAAGCGCCCAAAGTGTCCTTGCCGGTCTTGCCTGGTGTTTCAGAAAACTCGGCGATTATCTTGCGCTGCTTGAAACAGGTGAAGTAAATAACTTTGAACTGAAAAAAATCGGCCTTTCCGCACCCAAAGCCAGAGACGACTACGCCGCCGCAGCCCGCCGATATAACGCGGACAATGTGGAAGCCTGCCTTGCCCTGACCGCTGAATGTGACATCCTGCTCCGCTCTCCTGTAGCCGCCCTGGAAAGCCTGTTAATGGACCGCTATATTCTTGCAGTTGTGAAAACAGCGGCGCAAAGAAACTAAGCCTGCGATAGATATTCTTTTACAACGTTGGCAGCTTCTTCGAATTCGCTGTGCAGCAGATGCTCGGAAATAACATTCAAAAGTTCTTTCGTTTCCGCAGACCAGTTTTTTTTGTTTAGTTCGGTCATTATTTTTTTGACAGCTGCCTTGTCAAACGCCGCTATAGCCGCTTGTACCGCAAGCAATTTATTCAGTAAATATGAGCGTATCTCCTCAGCATCTTCATCCACCGCTTCGCCATCGCCTTCTTTTGAGCGAAACTTTTCGATCAGTTCATGCAGAGCGTTTATAAATGCCGGAAGTTCGGATAAAATCAGCTCAATGTTTACTTCCCGTCCAACCGCTTCCAGCTTCTGCGCATCTACGGACAATTTAAATTCGCCGATATTCGCAAGCGCGCTCTTCATCGCATGAGTATTGATGACAAACATGGATAAGTCATCAGCTCTGCGGCATTTATTTGCAAATATCATTTCCAGTACTTCTACCGCTCTTTCGGCATCCCGGATAAAAACTTTCGCTAATACCGGGTCTATACGCGGCTTGCTGCCGACAGAATGTTTTTTCTGACCGTCCTTAAGCCGGCGGGCTGCCACTATCACTTCCGGCGGCTGTTTGTCGCGTATCAACTTATTCAATATAACATTCAGTTGGCGTAAGTCTACCGGCTTGGATATAAAATCGTCAAATCCGTTAGCCACAAACATTTCCGCCTGCCCTGTCAGCGCGTTAGCGGTCAACGCCACTATTGGCTGCGTATATCCCGTACTGCGTATGATTTTTGCCGCTTCTATGCCGTCCATGTTGGGCATGAAGTGATCCATAAACACGATGTCGTACCTGCCGCCGTTGTTGATTTTGTTAATCGCCTCAAACCCGCTTATGGCAGTTTCAATTGACAGACCGTAAGGAGACATCAGCCCCTTGGCTACATATAAATTAGTTTCCACATCGTCCACCACCAGTACGCTGCCATAAGGCATATAATCACGTACTATCTGAGGCGCTTTTTTCATCTGCGATATTTTTCCGAGACGGAATTGCCGGAGGTTTTCCGCCAAGTCCCTGCCCAACACGCCGGCATCAACCTTCCCCTGCGGCAAACGCACGGTAAATACCGACCCCTTTTTAGGTTCACTCTCCACGTTTATCTTGCCGCCCATCATGTTGACGAGATGTTTAGTAATACTCATACCCAGACCTGTGCCTACGGTTGTGCGGTTGGCTTCTGTGTTAAAGCGGGTGTATTCATCGAACAGTTTTGACACCTGTTCCTCAGTCATGCCTTGGCCGGTATCACTCACCCGGAAAACCAGAGTCATCGTTCCATCCTGTGCGGGAAACTGCGTTGCATTAGGCGCGGGAAACATCGTTGCATTAGGTTCTGCAGGTTCAGCAACAATTGACAGTATTATTCTGCCCTCATCCGTATACTTGAATGCGTTGGACAGCAGATTGTTCAATATTTGCTTGATGCGCAGTTCATCGCCAAACAGCGTTGATGGTATATTTTCGTCCAGTTCAAGGTTAAAATCTATCGGCTTAGAGTCAAATCGCATAACGTTCAAATGAACAATGTCGTTGATGAGGCTCGGGACATCGTAATTGACAGGTGATAATTCCAGCTTTCCCGCTTCTATTTTAGAGAGGTCCAATATGTCATTGATGATGCCGAGCAGCAGATAACCCGAATTGTAGATTCTCTCCAAAGCATCTTCAGTTTCAGGATGAAGATTTTCTTTCAGCAGTTGGATTTCGGTAATGCCCAAAATCGCGTTCATCGGCGTGCGTACTTCGTGGCTTACCCGCGCAAGGAAGTCGGATTTTGCGCGGTTGGCAGCCTCCGCGTTTGTCTGCTTCATGTGCATAATTTCAATTTCCGTAATGTCCTGCACGATCTCAATGTATCCTGATGTTTTGCCGTTCATATCTTTGAGTATTGCGACATCTACCTGATGGGAACGTTCCTTTTGTGTAAAAAATGTACGTTTCAAACCCCGTTTCGCGCAGGCTATGCCGCATTCGGGAGTATTGCAGATGTGAGCGTTCCAGTTGCTGCAGGGCTTGCCCATTATGTCAGCGCGTTTTGTTCCCAGGAATTCTTCAACGGCAGCATTTACAAATGTCCAGTTCATGTCCGCATCGGTAACGGTAACGGGAAGCGGTATGGCGTCAAGAATAGACTCGTACCAATGCGCCAGCATTTCAACTTTTTTGCTTTGCTCCTCAACAGCCTTGGCCGCCCTTAAACCCTTTAATATATTTATCTGATTGCGAACCCTCAAGCGTACAACCGCAGGGCTGAAAGGTTTGGCAATATAGTCAGCCGCGCCCAAATCCAATCCCTTTTCCTCGCTGCCGGAATCTACAAGACCCGAAATAAAAATAACGGGGATTTCCTTTGTTTTTTCCATGCCTTGCAAAACTGAAAGCGCTTCATATCCATCCATGCCGGGCATGAGAATATCAAGCAGTATCACATCTGGCAAATGTTCCTTCGCAGCATCAATGCCGTCCTGCCCATCGCCTGCCGCGTACAGCTCATATTCCGATTCCAGTATTTTGGTCAGGGTAATAATGTTGGCTCTTTCGTCATCAATGATGAGTACGGAATTTTTCTTTATGTTGTTCATCATACCATTTGCCCTTTTTTCAGTTCGGCTAAAGTTGCGGCCGCCTGCTTGAATTTCATATTTTCTATTTGTCGCGCAAGTTCCTCTGCGCCGGGAACTTTTAATACATCATCAAGTAATTCCATACACGCCGGTTTTCTGTTTACCAGCAAAGGTTCCAATTTATCAAACAGTTCGATTATTTGTTCCTTGCTTAACGGATCTGCCGGTGCATTTGCTTCAGCAAGTAATGGAGCTAATTTATCAAGAACCATTTTTAACTCAGCTTCGAGAATGTCTAACTGTTCCGGCTCCAGACGATTTTCACCGTTTAAAAGCATACTCTCGGTAACAGCCGCAGCTTCCTGAAGCCGCTTTTCGCCTATTTGACCGGCATTGCCTTTTAAAGTGTGCGCCAGCCTGTTCGCTGTTTTTATTTCTCCCTCTGCAACAGCTGCGGCAATTTCATTGATTTTTGTTTGATTACTTTTGACAAAGATAAGCTGCAGCTCTTTGAGCAATTTTTCATTGTCGGTATCGTCACGGCGTTTATCTACGGAAGAAGTACCCGTAACAGGGATATATTTCATCAGGCAAGCCCACAAAGTCTGTGATGTAAAAGGTTTGCCCAGCCAGTCGAACATACCGCTTGACCTGTAAAGCTCCAAATCATTGGACATAATATTTGCCGTTACTGCTACTATGGGTGTTTTTACCCCTAAACCGGCGATTTTTGAGGCAGCTTCCAAACCGTCCATGACGGGCATGTGGATATCCATAAGGATTAAGTCAAATGGTTTTTCATTGTTCTTTATGCGGTTTTCGATTACGGCAACCCCGTCTTCGCCGTTTCCGGCTACCACGGTTCTTAACCCTACTTTTGAAAGGTGTTCGCAAAGCACACGCTGATTCAAATGGTTATCCTCACAAACGAGAACCTCACCCGTGAAATTCGGTTTTTCAATGTTGCGGGACACTACGGTATGGAATGATGTATTGGAAGTATAGTCTATGGTATCGAAAATAAGCTCATAACTAAATTTACTTCCTACGCCGGGTGCGCTTTCGACATGAAGCTCACCGCCCATCATCTCAATGATTTTACAGGTGATGGGAAGTCCCAGCCCCGTGCCGCCGTATTTGCGCGTAATGCTTTCATCAGCCTGTACAAACGGCTGAAATATTTTTTCAATTTGTTCTTTACTCATGCCTATGCCTGAATCTTTTACTTCAAAATGTGCCTTGACTTTATTTTCCCCGACTTTTTCAACAGATGCCAAAAGTTTAACCATGCCGACATTTGTAAATTTTACGGCGTTGGAAAGCAGATTTATAAGCGCCTGACGCAGCCTTAACGGGTCTCCGAGCAGTTTTTTCCCAACCGAGGGTTCGGCATAACAGTACAGCGAAATTCCCTTTTCCACGGCCTTTGGCTGAATGATAGACTGGCAATGCGAGAAAATCTCATGAAGGTCAAACGGGATATGCTCTATTTCCATTTTGCCGGCTTCAATTTTGGAAATATCAAGAATATCATTGATAAGTGCCAGCAGCCACTTGGCGCTTTGTGAAATATTGTCCAAATATTCTTTTGTCCTGCCGGAGATTTCTTTGTCATCAAGCGCAAGTTCCGAAAACCCTATTATGCTGTTCATGGGCGTCCGTATTTCATGACTCATATTCGCGAGAAAGCTAGTTTTACTTCTGTTGGCGGCTTCTGCGGTGTTACGCGCAGCTTCCAATATCCGTTCCGCCTCTTTGTATTTCGTTATGTCGTGCGATATGCCTAAAACTCCGATTATTGAACCATTCACCACAAGCGGCGCTTTCAATGTTGAGTGAAGCGGATTATCACCTCTGTTGTTCGGCACATATTCTTCATTTGTCATTATCCGGTTTTCATTAATAATTTTCTGATCCCCGTCTCTGAATACTGCCGCTATTTCTTCAGGAACCCCAAGACCTTCCCGGTCATCTTTTCCAATTAAATCTTCCCTGCGCAAACCATGATGCTGCAAAAGACTTTTGTTGCATTGTATATACTGAAAGTTTAAGTCTTTGATAAAAACATGATCAGGGATGGAATCAAGCAGCGTGGTTAGTATGACTGTTTGTTGTTGCAGATTGACGTCTGCTTTGTTTTTTGCCGCGTTTATCCGCAGCAGAATCGCGCTGACTATTAGCGCCAGCACAGTGCCCAGTACGATGAGGATAAAAGCCATATTTCTGGTTGTTTGATAATATTTGTCTTCGGGTGTTATAATGCCCATGTACCAGCCGTATTTGATTTGCCGGAAAAAGACAACAACCTCTTCACCCTGATAATTTTTTACCCTACGTTCGGAAATACGTGTTCCCCGTTCCAGCTCGTCCATGAGGTTTAAAACACCGATGTTCACATCATGCAGCGTTTTTCCTATTTGTGTTTGATCGGGATGGGCAATTGCCACCAGCCCCTTGTTCAACAGTATCCCATAACCGCCTTCGGCAAGCCGCATGTCAAGAACCAATCGGCTCAATCTGTCAAGATTTATGTCAATACACAGAACACCCAGAGGACGGCCTGCGTCATCAAAAATGCGGCGTGCAAATGTAATGATTATACTGCCTGATAACATATCCACGAAAGGATCGGTAACCGTTACAGCGCCATCTGCCGCAACAGCCGCTTTATACCACGGACGATCCTGCGGCACATAAGTGTCAGGCGGCTGCCAGCCATGACCGGATATGAATTTATCCGCGAACACTTCAAAAAAACCATTGGCGCCGTGAAAACCGGATACATTGTCTCTGGTGCCTAGCAAATAACCGGTTACGTGTTGTATATATGCCGTTACCCTGTCCACGCTGTCGCCCTGCAAAATCATGTGGCGGACAGTTTCCGATAAGCCGCCCAGGAATGTTTCCGGCTCAAGAAGATTGGCCTCTATTTCCGCCTCTGTATGGGAAAGCGCGTCCTCCGCATTTTTCACCATGTTTTTGTATTCAAGATCGCTCACGAATAAATAGCTTAAAACAATCATCAACGCAAACGCCAGAAAAACAACCAGTACCTGCGCGGGAAACTTCGTTGCATTAAGCGCGGGGAACTTTGTTGCACTTTGCGCGGGGAACTTCGTTGCATTAGGCGCGGGAGAACTCATTTCTGTTCTGCCTTTACCGACCTAAACAAATCATTTACATCATTAAACACTTCAGCAATTTTAGGATCATACTGTGTACCGGCACATTCCATAATGATTTTCACAGCTTCTTCATGCGTGAGCGCTTTCTTGTACGGCCGCTCAGATACAAGTGCGTCGTATACGTCCACTATCGCCATTATGCGCCCCTGTAGCGGTATCTCAGTTCCCTTATGTCCGCGGGGATAACCCCTGCCGTCCCAACGCTCGTGATGATAACCGGCAAACAGCTTTGCGTTCCATAAAAACTCGCTCTCGCCGGTACGCGCTACGATTTCATCAATTATCCGCTCTCCCTGTATCGCGTGAGTTTTCATAATTTCGTATTCGTCATCGGTCAGCTTGCCGGGTTTGTTCATAATTAAATCGGTTATTGAGATTTTACCAAGGTCGTGCATACGCGCCGATGATATTATCTTTTCTGCGTCCCAACCGCGCATTTCATCCAAATACACGCCCCGCTCTTCCATCGCCTTCATCAGTATTTTGATATATAACGAAGTGCGTTCAATATGCCCGCCCGTCCCTTCGTCCCGGTTTTCCACCATATCCGCAAGAACGGACACAATACTGTTTTGCAGGCGGTTGAGCTGGGTTGTCCGCTCGCGGATTATTTCGTCAATGTCCAGATGTGTTTTGATACGGTTAAGCAGCACGGACGCGGAAAAAGGTTTCGCGACAAAATCAACAGCGCCAAGTTCAAAGCCGTGCGCTTCAACTGCCACATCGGTCCGGCCGGTCAAGAACATGACAGGAATATCCGACATTGTATCTTTGGACTTAAGCCGCCTGAGCGCCTCAAAACCGTCCATCTCCGGCATTTCTATATCAAGCAATATCAGGTCGGGGACAACCCTTTCCAGCAATGCAAACATCTTTGCTGCGGATGGCATTGTCATTACGCGATAATGATCTTCCAGCGCAGTCTCTGCCATTGACAGATTTGTGTCGCTGTCGTCAACAACAAATATAGTTTTTAGCATATGCCGCCGCCCTCAAACTACGGAATATTGTTTTTTCTCACCTGCTAAATAAAAAAGTAGTGAATGGCAGTAGGTTCAGTGTCCGGACTATCGGGATACCCCGGTAATCCGAACAAAAAACAAACCACTATCCACTACTAACTAATCACTTCTTTTTTTAGAACGGTCTTTCCGACAGATACTTGTACTCTTTCCACACCCGCTCGGCTTGCGCCTTGGCTTTGGCAAGCAGGGCATCGGCGCGGTTGGGGTCAGCCGCTTTCAGGCTCTTGAAGCGCACTTCCTTGTACATGAAATCTTCAAGCGCCGTGGTCGCCTCTTTGGAGTCAAGCTGGAAGGGATTCTTGCCCTGATCTTTAAGCCGCGGGTCATAGCGGTACAGGGGCCACAGGCCGCTGGAAACCACCGCCTTGCCCTGATCGAGACCCTTGCTCATGTCGATGCCGTGGTTAATACAATGCGAGTAGGCGATGATAATCGAGGGGCCGTCGTAGGACTCAGCTTCACGGAATGCTTTGATCGTCTGCGCCATGTCCGCACCCAGCGAGATTTTGGCGACATACACATAGCCGTACGCCATTGCCATCGCACCCAAATCTTTTTTGACAATTTCTTTTCCCGCGGCGGCAAACTTGGCTATTGCGCCGACCGGCGTAGACTTGGACATCTGTCCGCCGGTGTTGGAATAAACTTCGGTGTCCAGCACGAGAATGTTCACATTTTTGCCCGATGCGATAACATGATCGAGGCCGCCGTAACCGATGTCGTAGGCAAAACCGTCTCCGCCGAATACCCACACCGACCGCTTGATAAAGTAGTCGGCAAGTGAAAGCAACAGTTTCGCCGTGGGCTTGCTGTCGTTTTTGAGAGCAGCTTTCAGCGCATCAACATTTTTCCGCTGTTCATCAATGGCGGCGTCATCAGCTTGGGTGTTGGCAAGCAGCTTGTCGATGATGCCGGCGGCGATGCCTTCGCTCTTTGCCTGCGCGCCCATTTCACGGGCGTGGATCGCCAGCTTGTCGCTCGTGAGCCTGAAGCCCATACCGAATTCGGCGGCGTCTTCAAAGAGGCTGTTCGACCACACCGGGCCGCGCCCGATGGCGTTCTGGCAGTAGGGAGTAGTGGGCAGGTTGCCGCCGTAAATCGAAGTACAGCCGGTGGCGTTGGCGATAAGCGCGCGGTCGCCGAAAAGCTGTGACATCAGTTTCACATACGGAGTTTCACCGCAGCCGCCGCACGCCCCGGAGAATTCAAACAAGGGACGTTTGTAGGCAAGGGCTTTCGCCGTTTTCAGTTCACCTTCCGCCGGAGTTTCGGGAAGACTCAGGAAGAAATCCCACACCGCAACCTGCTCTTTGTGGAATTCATGATCATCGGAATAGGATTTCCATGAGAGGGCGCAGGGCTTGCTCGCATCTTTTTTGTTTTCGCCGGTCATGGGGCATCGATTGAAACAAACGCCGCATTCGTAGCAGTCTTCGGCGGCAATAACCAGCGTGGCTTTTTGTCCGTCCACCGCTTTGGGTTTGATCGCCGTAGTCTGGAAACCCTTGGGGGCTTTCGCGGCATCGGCATCGCTGACATTCTTCATGCGGATACAGGCATGGGGGCAAACCACGGAGCAGTTACCGCACTGGATGCATACATCGGGATTCCAGACCGGCACCCGCTCGGCAACCGAGCGTTTTTCGTACTGGCTGGTTGCGGTTGGGAAGGTTCCGTCTTCTGGGATTTTGCTCACCGGCAGGGTGTCGCCTTCCTGAATCGACATGGTTCCCAAAGTCTCTTTGATCCAATTGTCTTTGGCGGTAGCGAAGGGTTTCTTCATGCGCATATTCCCTTCGGCCTTACCGGGGTACTTCACCTCTTCCATCGCGTTCAGCGCAGCGTCCACGGTCTTGTAGTTCTTTTCAACAATGTCCTTGCCCTTTTTGCCGTAAGAGTGTTCGATATGCTCCTTCATGAGCTTGACCGCTTTGGCTTCGTCAAGTACGCCTGAAATTTTGAAATAGGCAGCCTGCATGACCGTGTTGATACGGTTACCCATGCCGGTTTCCCGCGCAATGTGCGCCGCGTCAATGACAAAGAACTTTACCTTCTTGTCAATGATCCGCTGCTGGGCTTCCACAGGGAGTTCCTTCCATACATCAGCCGCTTTGAAGGGGCTGTTGAGGAGGAAGGTGCCGCCGTCCTTGATCTTCGCCAACATGTCGTAGGTTTCCATGTAGGAAAATTTATGACAGGCGAGGAAATCCGCTTTGGTAATGAGGTAGGGGCGGCGTATTCTGCCTTTGCCGAAGCGCAGGTGCGAAACAGTAAAGCCGCCTGATTTTTTGGAGTCGTAGGAGAAATACGCCTGAGCGTTGAGATCAGGCCTCGCCTCGCTGATGATCTTGATTGAGTTCTTATTCGCGCCGACCGTGCCGTCAGAACCGAGTCCGTAGAACAGCGCTTCGTTCATGCCCTCTTCGGCAAGGACAAAGTGCTCATCGTACTCAAGGCTCTTGCCCTGCACATCGTCTTTGATGCCAACGATGAACTGGGCAATTTTTCTGCCGGAAAGATTGTCGAATACCGACTTGACCATCGCTGGGGTAAATTCTTTTGAACCGAGACCGTAGCGCCCGCCCAGTACCAGCGGATATTCTTTGAAGGGCGCTTCTTTGGCAAACATCATCTCGCCGATGGCGGTGCGTACATCTTCGTAGAGCGGCTCGCCCAGAGAACCCGGTTCCTTGGTGCGGTCGAGCACGGCGATTGACTTAACCGAAGCTGGCAGCGCTTTAACAAAAAGCTTCGCGTCAAAGGGGCGGAACAGGCGCACTTTCACCATGCCGACTTTTTCGCCCTTGCTTACCATGTAGTCGATAGTTTCTTCGCAAGTTTCCGCGCCGGAACCCATGATGATGATTACTTTCTCAGCATCTTTCGCGCCGTGGTAATCAAACGCGTGATAGGCTCTTCCGGTGATTTTCGCGTATTTATCCATCTCCGCCTGCACGATACCGGCGACTTTATCGTAATACTGGTTCACCCCTTCGCGTCCCTGGAAATAGGTATCCGGGTTTTGCGCCGTACCCCTAATGCTGGGTTTTTCGGGCGTAAGGCCGCGCAGACGGTGGGCAGCTACCAGATCGCTGTCGATCATCTGGCGCATCACTTCGTAGGAGATTTCATCAATATTCTGCAGCTCATGGCTGGTGCGGAAACCGTCAAAAAAGTGCAGGAAAGGAACGCGGGAACGCAGGGTGGAAGCGTGGGAAATGAGCGCGAGGTCCATGACTTCCTGGACGCTGTTGGAAGCGAGCATCGCCCAGCCGGTTTGGCGGCATGCCATCACGTCCTGATGGTCGCCGAAAATCGAAAGGCTCGAAGTGGCAAGCGCGCGGGCGGAAACGTGGAATACCGTGGAAGTGAGTTCCCCGGCAATTTTGTACATGTTAGGAATCATCAGGAGCAAACCCTGTGATGCGGTAAAGGTGGTGGAAAGGCCGCCGGTAGTCAAAGCCCCGTGTACCGCCGCCGCCGCGCCCGCCTCAGACTGCATTTCAACGACCGTGGGGATGGTTCCCCACAGGTTCTTGCGCCCCTGAGCGGAAAATTCATCGGAAAATTCGCCCATCGGGCTGGAAGGGGTAATCGGATAAATCGCGATTACTTCGCTCAGCGCATGCGCCACGTGTGCCGCCGCGTTATTACCGTCGATCATTACAATGTTCTTTTCAGCCATATTTTTCCTCGATTATATAGATAGGATGGGTCATTTTACCCTGTTTTGGGGAATTATTCAAGCAAGAGGACGTTTAATTCCATTATTTACGATACTTTGAAGAATACTAATATACGATTTTCGTAGAAAACACTTGACTTTTACCTTAAATCTATTAAAATCATAGAAAATGACAAAATGGAGGCCGCCATGCCCGAAAATAAAGAAATTTTCCGCCCTGATTACTTTGCCGATCTTGAACGGCACAGGGTCGCCCCTGACCTAATAAAAATGGTTACGGGGGTTAGGCGGTGCGGAAAATCCACAATACTGAAAATGTACCAGGATAAACTTCGTTCTGAGGGGATAAAAGACGATCAAATACAGAGCATTGGTTTGGAGGATTTTGAAAACAAGCCGCTTCTGGACGGCGCGAAACTGCACGAGTTCGTAACAGCGCACATTAAAAAGGACACAATGAACTATGTATTTCTTGATGAAGTACAGCTTGTTTCCGAATTCGGTGAAGTGATAAATAGTCTGCGCCTGCGGGAAAATATCGACCTGTATGTAACCGGGTCAAATTCTTCGCTGCTGCCGGGGAGGCTGCCTAAAATACTTGGTGGGCGTTATGTACAGATACACATGTTTCCGCTGTCGTTTAAGGAATATAATAGCGCCTGCTCTTCCGGCAGTAATTCTGTTGACACCGTATTCCAGCACTATCTTGAATACAGTTCGTTTCCTGAGGCTCTTGTCTATTGGAATACTGCCGGTGTGACGGACAAGCAGGGTGTGCGTGAATATCTCTCGCATATCTACGAAAGCATCATAATGCGGGATGTTATGCAGCGCGATGATGTAAAGGAGCTTCCACAGCTTACTCGAGTCGTCAATTTTCTTTTCAGTAACATTGGAAGCGAAACCTCAATCAACAACATGGTGGGCGTTATAAACAATGAATTCAAATTAAAGCCCAACGATAAAAAGCTGTACGCGCCAATATTGGAAAAATACCTTGAGGCGCTGGTTGACAGCTTCGTATTCTACAAAGCGGACAAGCAGCACATAAGCAGCAAGGAACTGCTGCGGACAAACTCCAAATACTATGCCGTTGACGCCGGCCTTCGTTACTACCTGCTCGGCGGCACTTCAAAGACAGATGCGGGGCATCTGCTTGAAAATGTTGTGTATCTGGAACTGATGCGGCGCGGTTACAAGATAAAAGTCGGCAAGATAGATAACAAAGAAATAGATTTTGTCGCTCAAAAACCCGGCGGTCAAATTGAGTACTACCAGATCGCCCAGAGCGTTATGGACGAAAACACCCTTGCGCGTGAACTTGATCCCCTGCAGATGATAAAAGACAATTACCCCAAATTTCTGCTGACAAGAGACTACGACCGTAACAATTACATGGGCATCCAGCACATAAACGTGCTGGATTGGCTGCTTGAAAAATGATACATATCCCGGACACCTCTATTCATAAATCAAAATAAATACTATGCTTTATCAATGAAATACAGAAATTGGTTTGTTTTGATCATTCTGCTTGCGGCGCAGGTTTTTGGGAGTTGTAAAGACAAAAGCGCAAGCCCGTCCGCCGGGGGAGATAACCTTGGTAAAGATGCGTCTTACGCTTTGGGTATGAACATCGGCGCAAGCTTGGCTTACGATAATCTTGTTCCTGATTATGACGAGTTTATTAAGGGGATTAAGGATCGTCTTACCGGCGGAAAGATGCGGTTTAACGAAAATGAAGCAATGTTAATATTTCAGGAAGCGTATTATGCAATGATGGAGAAAAAAGGAGCCGAACTAATGCAGAAAGGGATAGAATTCCTTGCTGAAAACAGCAAGAAACCCAGGGTGAATATAACCGCTACCGGTTTGCAGTATGAAGTTATCAGGGAAAGCATGGGGGAAAAACCATCAGCTTCTGATATGGTACGTGTGCATTACGAGGGCAGGTTGATTGACGGCACGGTTTTTGACAGTTCTTATGATCATGGAAGCCCTGTAGAATTTCCGCTTGACAGGGTTATCGCCGGCTGGACAGAGGGATTACAGCTAATGAGCGTGGGCAGTAAATTTAAATTTTACATTCCTTATGAACTGGGCTACGGCGCAGGCGAAGCTGGCCCCATACCTCCGTATTCAACGTTGATCTTTGAAGTTGAGCTTCTTGATATAATCAGATAGGAGTAGAAAATGAAAAAGCTGTTGTTCTTTGTGTGCCTGATTGTGTCTGTACTGGCTCTGCATGCCAGAGCCATTCAGGAGGATTATAAAAATGCCGAGGAGAAAGCCCGCGTGAGCTATGCTTTCGGCATGGTAATCGGTTCTGACCTGCTTCCGACAGGCATGGAAATTAACTATGCTGCTTTTGCAGACGGGTTAAAAGCTGTTTTTGAAGGCGCTGAGACCCAATTCAGCGAACAGGAAGCTTTGGAGATTGTCGAAACTGCCATTCAGAATTCCATTGATAAAAGAGCCGAGGTAAACCGCAGAACAGAAGAAGAATTTCTTGCGAAAAACAGGGAACGTCTCGAAGTACACACTACGCCCAGCGGCTTGCAATATGAGATTATTCTTGAAACAACCGGAGAAAAACCAGGCGCCCATTCGGTGGTCAGGGTGCATTATGAAGGCAGCTTCACAGACGGAAAATTATTCGACAGTTCAGGCACGGCAGGCGGCAATGGCGTATCAATTCCGCTGGACAGAGTGATTCCCGGCTGGACTGAGGGAATAATGAAGATGAGTGTGGGAAGCAAATACAAGTTGTTCATCCCCTCAGGACTTGCGTACGGCAAAGAGGGTATTCAATCAATGATCCCTCCCTATTCTACATTGATCTTTACCGTGGAGTTACTCGAAATAACCAATCCTGAAAATTATGAAGATGACTATGAATTCAATTTTGAGGATGAGGAATTCTGATCCTGAATACTGAGCCTTCGCCGGCATGGCTTTCCACTTCGGCCTTCCCCCCGTGCAGCAATGCAATGTGCCGGACAATGGAAAGCCCAAGGCCGGTCCCCCCGGCTTCGCGGCTTCTGGCGCGGTCTACACGGTAAAAACGCTCAAAGATACGTTCCAGATGTTCCGATGAAATTCCCATCCCCTTGTCCAGCACTTCCAGTGTTAGTTCTTCGTTTTCTATTCTGGCATTGACCCAGATTTTGGATTTTTGGGACGAATATTTTATGCCGTTGTCTATCAGGTTGATCATAGCCTGAATAATTAATGAACCGTAGAGTTTTGCTTCCAGGTCTTCAGGACAATTGATTGTGATTTCAGTCTGTTTCCTTTTTGCCTGTAATTCCACCAAAGACACAGCTTCGGCAAGGAGGGAGAAAAGTTTTTGTTTTTTTGAGTTATGAATATTGCTGCCATCGTTTTCCAATCCCGCAAGTACCAGAAGGTCATTGGTAAGATTCTCCATGTTGTCAACATTTTTACGGATAATTTCCATGTAGTGAAAAATCTTTTCTTTGGCCTCGCTGTCATCGAACCTTTGATTCGCATCTGCCAGAGAATCAAGCACAGTTTCCGAAAACCCCTTGATAAGCTGGATGGGCGTGCGCAGTTCGTGGGATACGTTGGCGACAAAATCCTTGCGTATTCTTTCCAGTTTAACAAGGCGCGTAATCTCCTGCAAAACGAGGACAACGCCATTGTTTAAGCCTACAGGCTGTGATGCACCTAACGGTGCGGCGAAAACCTGGAAATACTGTTCCGCGCCGGTGTGAAAGGTCAACTCAATTTCCAGCGGCTTGCCGCCGGTGAGCGCTTTTTTCGCCGCCTCTTCCAGTTCTGTGGAATGGGTTGCTTCAAGCAGAGAAAGTGAATGAATGTCCCTTTGTCCAAGGTTAAAAAGTTCCCTTGCGCGGGGATTCACCAAATGCAAAACAAGATTTGAATCCATGGCAAACACCGCTTCGGACATACCGTTAAGAATCGCTTCAAGGCGGCAGCCTTCGGCCCTTGCCTGTTCAAACCGGTAATTAAGCTCTCCTGTTATTGCCCGCAAAGCTTTTTCCAGCCCGGTAAAATCCACAACATCGTCTTCCATCGCGTCGGGATCGGATAGCAATGATGCTCCTGTTTGGGCGATTTTTACAAGCCTGCTGAATGAAATTGAGAGGGAACGGGAGAACGCGAAAATTGCGCAAAAAGCGGCGGCGGCCAAAATAAATGCGAAAATAAAGAACGGCAAAATGATTGATGAAACCCGCACCCCAAAACCCGGAATAGCAAATGAAAGCCTGAACACGCCAATCGTTTTATTTTCCTTGTCAAAAACAGGCAGCGCACAGTAAATCCGTTCAGTCCCCGTGCTGATGGAATAACGCCGTATACTTCCTTCCCTGCCTTCCAGAGCGGATGTTATTTCTTCACGGTCGATATGGTTTACATGACCTCCCGCAACATGGGAATCCCACAGCACATTACCGGCGGGATCAATCAGGGTAAGGCGGTATGCTCCGGCGGCGCTGACCGGCAATGAAATGTCCGGGGCAGGTGCGTTTTTGTTTGTTGTAAAAATCTCAGTTATGCGATCTTCTCCTATTGCCGCCATCAGGGTTTTCGCGGTGTTGCTTAATCCAACAGCTTTTATTTCATAGTACAGGGAATTCATGAACGCAAACGCCAATATTACAAGAACTACGGAAAAGCCAAACACGGCAAAACTCAAATTGAGCATGGTTTTTTTGAATACTGTCATAATTATTTACTCCGCCACGGGCGGGAACCTTCGCCCTTTGGGCTCGGCGTCAGATACCCTGAAACGATAGCCAACGCCCCGGATGGTTTCAATCATATCCCCCGCTTTTTCCAGTTTTTTTCGCAGACCGAGTATCTGCACATCAACGGAACGATCAGTAACGGGATAATCCGGTCCCCTGATCGCGGCGATTATCTGGTTACGCGAAAATACAATCTCCGGGTTAGACAAAAAATGCTTGAGCAGCGCGAATTCGGTGGCAAAGAGATCAAGCGGCTTACCGCAGTAAAAAGCTTCGTGGCGGGCGGCGTCAAGTTTGAGTTCTCCCTGCTGCCAACTGGTAACTTCCGCGCCGGAGCCGCTTTCTTCCTGCCGCCTTAAACCTGCCCGTACCCGCGCGATCAGTACCTTGGGGCTGTAGGGTTTTACAACATAATCATCGGCGCCCAATTCCAGGCCGGTAACAATATCCACCTCTTCGCCCCTTGCCGTGGTCATTATTACCGGCACATTGCGGCATTGGTCAATTTCTTTTATTTTTTTTAAGACTTTAAGGCCGTCCATGCCCGGCAGCATAATATCCAAAAGTATGCAATTAACCTTTTTGGTTTTTAGTATTTTAAGCCCATCTTCGCCGTTTTTTGCCTGCAGGAGTTTCCAGCCTTCTCTGGACATGGAGACGGACAGCAATTCCTGAATTTCGGGATCGTCTTCGATAATGAGAACGATTGCTTTACTACTCATTCAACTCCTCATGCCTGCCGTCTGTCATGTAAATAATTGCTTCGCATATATTTGTGATGTGATCCCCCAGGCGTTCCAGTTGATTTGAGGTGTGGAGAATCTGAAGCGCGCCTTTTACAAGATCGGGATGCTTTTTCATCAACTTCAAAATCTCTTCTG
Source organism: Treponema sp. (assembly GCA_031256035.1). Lineage (GTDB taxonomy): Bacteria > Spirochaetota > Spirochaetia > Treponematales > Breznakiellaceae > WQXQ01. The sequence goes on from JAIRRJ010000023.1 coordinate 33,225, forward strand.
TGAGCGCCTTGTGCTCCTCGTCAATCTTGGTGTCCATGGCGGCAGCTTCACGCGCCGCCTGCGCGTCATGCGTCAGATAAGCGGAAATGGCGGCGCGCAGCATTTCCTTTCCGGTTTCAGCCATCCGCTCCAGATGTTCCTGTGCCCTGAAAGGAGAATCTCCCGCCTTGGAAAGTTTAATCGCAGCCCTTGCAAGGTGTACGGCATGATCCCCAATCCGTTCAATGCTGCTCGTCAGCTTGAAGATCGATACCAGTTCGCGCAGGTCGCGGGCTACAGGCTGCTGGGTGGCGATTACAATGGCGGCCTCATCTTCGATCTTTAGCTGCATGGCGTCCACTACCGCGTCATCGGCGCGCACTTCCTTTGCAAGTTCCGCGTTGTTGGCGCGCAGGGCGGCGAGAGCCTTGCCGATATTTTCTTCTACTCTGGTCGCCATAGCCAGAATATCATGCCGCAGCCTGTTTAACTCTTCCAAAAAAATCATTCGTGTGTTCATAATTAACCAAACCTTCCTGAAATATAATCCTCGGTACGTTTGTCCTTCGGATTCGTGAATACTTCCTTTGTATCATTATACTCGATTAAATCCCCAAGCAGGAAAAACGCCGTCCTGTTACTGACCCGCGCCGCCTGATGCATCGCATGGGTTACAATTATTATACTGAATTCTTTTTTAAGTTCGCCGATTAATTCTTCAATTCGGCCTGTCGCGATGGGATCAAGGGCGCTTGTGGGTTCGTCCATTAAAATGATTTCCGGCTCCATGGCTATTGTCCGCGCAATGCACAGACGCTGCTGCTGACCGCCGGAAAGCGCCTGAGCGGGTCTTTTCAGCCTGTCCTTGACTTCGTCCCAAATGGCCGCCTTTTTAAGCGATATTTCCACAATGTCTGCAAGCTGCCGCTTGTCCCTTAATCCCTGCATCCGCTTGCCGTAGGCGACATTGTCAAACACGGTCATGTTAAACGGGTTTGGCTTTTGGAACACCATGCCCACGCGGCTGCGAAGTTCGGTAATATCAATTGAACTTTTGATGTCTTCGCCGTCAAGCAGGACTTCTCCTGTTGTGCGGCATGAGGGGATGAGGTCGTTCATGCGGTTTAACACCCGGATAAACGTTGACTTGCCGCAGCCGGAAGGTCCGATAAGGGCGGCTACATCCTGTTTTTTCAGGGAAAAATTGATATTCTTCAAAGCCTGAAAATCTCCGTAAAAAAGATCGAGGCTGCGGACATCCAGCTTATTGTTTTCGTTGTTCATAATGTTTCTCCGAGTTTTTTTCTGAAATTGGCGGTAATTATTTTTGTGGTGGTGTTGATAATTACAACCAGAATCACCAGCACCGCGGCGGTGGCAAATGCGATGCCGAAATCTTCGGGGCGGATTGCTTCGTTGGTTAGGTAATACAGGTGAATGGTAAGGGTTCTGCCGGATTCAAAAATGGTGCGCGGCATATTTTTGGTAAGACCGACCGTGAGCAGCACCGGCGCGGACTCACCCACGACACGGCCAATAGCAAGTATCACCGAGGTTACAATCCCCGGAAGCGCGGAAGGCAGCACTACGTGGACAATGGTTTGGAACTTTGTTGCGCCTAACGCAAGTGAGCCTTCGCGGAAAGTATCCGGTATGGATTTCAGAGATTCTTCCGTAGTGCGGATAATCACGGGCAGGATCATTATGCTTAAAGTGAAAGCGCCGGCTATTATGGATTGTCCGAAATTCAGTAATCTGCAAAACATCAAAAGTCCAAAAAGCCCGTAAATGATCGACGGGATACCCGCGAGGGTTTCGATTGCCAACCGCAGAATTCTGATAAGTGAAGAATTTCCTGAGTATTCATTAAGGAAGATCGCGCTGGCAATGCCCACAGGCAGGGCAACCGCAATGGAAACAAGAACCACATAAAGTGTCGTTACAATCATCGGGAGAATACCGTTTTCCTTGCCGATTATAAATGAAAAATTGAGGTATCCCGCCTGCGATTTGAAAATGTACGCCAAAATATACAATAGGGTAATAAGAACACCTGTCATGACGACAGCCATAAGCCCGAACATCAGGCTGTCAAGGATTTTCCTTTTTTTCAGGTTAAAACTTTGTTTCATTCTAACCCCAATATAGCGCAGACAAAAGTCTGCGCTATTAAATCGAAAATGAAAAGTATTTTCATTCCACTTCCATTCTGCGGCGGAACCACAAAATCATGCTGTTGAGGATCAGTATGATCGTAAAGAGCGTTACGCCGATTGAAAAAAGCATCTCGCTGTGTCTGCCCGATGCATAGCCCATCTCCATAGCGATTGTGGAGGTTAATGTTCTCACGCTTGCAAGAGGATTAACTGTTAGCTGAGGAGAATTTCCCGCTACAAGAATTACCGCCATGGTTTCGCCAACCGCTCGGGAAATACCGAGGATTACTCCCGCAATAACTCCCGAACTTGCGTGGGGCAGCACCACCCTCCATGATGTCTGCATCTTACTCGCGCCGAGGGAAAGGCTCGCCTCCCGCACCGCAAGCGGGACTGCACGCAGGGATGTTTCGGCAATGGTGATCACTGTTGGCAGTATCATCAGCGCAAGCACGATTATTGCCGATAGCAGGGTGTTGCCGGACGGCACTTTGAAAATACTTTTGACTAGCGGCACAATTACCATGAGTCCGAAAAAGCCGTACACCACCGAAGGAATTCCGGCAAGCAGTTCAACTCCCGCGCGCATAATTGACGCCGGTTTTGGTGCAAGGAATTCCGCCATGAAGAGTGCGCAAAGCAGGGCAATGGGGACGCCAAGCAAAATTGCCCCGAAACTCGCTATCAGAGTTCCGGCGATCATCGGGAAAATCCCGAAAACCTTGTCCCTGCTTGGGCGCCATTCAAGGCCGGCAAGGAATTTCCCCAGGCCGTACGGCGGCTCCGGCAGGATGATGTGGATTCGTTTTTCAAGCGCAGAGATAGCAGCCGGCCAGCTTACCGTATGCACATAACTTTCGGGATAGGTGATTTTTATTTCTCCGCTGGGCGCCAGCTTTAGTTTTTTTTGCGGGTCTTTTTCATTGTTATCAACCCAAATGTCCAGCGTTTCTTCGCCATCTGCAGCTGGGAAACGAATTGAAATCAACTCGGCATTTTTCGGAATATCAATGAAGGTAGAATGATCCTGATAAAGTACGCCGTTGACCGTAAGCGTATCAATCCGCTGTGCAACCAGCCGGATACCGGAAGCGGTGGAAACAATGAACGGCATCGTTCCCTGGGCAAAAACAAACAGCAGGATGGCGCCCAATGCCAGTACGGAAAAGAGCGCCACGATGCTGAACAGATGTTTAAAAAAAACATCCGTAAACTTTCGATTCATCGAATCTATTCTACAGTTTTACTTGGGTGGAAGGACATAGCTTTTCTTTACAATGTCCGCTCCTGCTGTTCCAAGTATCCACGCGATAAAAGCCGAGCTTTCCGGGTGAGGGCTGCTTCCGGTAAGCACGATAAAGGGACGCGCGATCTTGTATGACATATTCGCCACATTGCCGCCGGTTGCGGCAACTCCGCCCACCGCGATGGCTTTGATTGTTTCATCCACTGAACCGAGGGAGATATAACCGATAGCGTCAGCGTTCTGCGCGATGGCGGCTTTGATTGCGCCGGTACTGGTGAATTCATTTGCACCCGCGAGCAGCTTGCCCTGGAAACCGACCAGCTCTTCAAAAGCGCCGCGTGTGCCGGAACCTTCCTCGCGGCTGATTACCGCGATCTTCCCGCGCTTGGCTCCGCCTGAAACCTGGCTCCAATCGGTAATCGTTCCGGTGTAGATGTTCCGTATCTGTTCAATGGTAAGGTCGCCTGCCGGATTGTCTTTGTTTACGATAACAGCGATCCCGTCAATGGCGATGATGATTTCTTTCAATCCTGTACCCTGCTCTGCGGGGGTAAGCTCGCGGCTGGACATACCGATCTGGTAGAGCGAACCGGCATTCTTGATCCCGTCACCCGAACCGGTTCCGTTGATATTAACCTTGATGTGGGGCTTTGCCTTCTGGTATTCAGCGGCAAGCTGCTCCATCAGCGGCGTTACCGAAGTGGAACCGCCGACTTCGATTGTGTAAGGCGCAGTGGATGGTGCGGCACTTGCGCTTGAACCTGTATCCTTATTGCCGCCAGCGAAAGCGCCGGTCAGGACAAGAACACCCATTAAAACAGCGATAATCTTAATCTTCATAATTTGCTCCTTTGAATTAACATTAAGCAAAACGTACAAAGGGTTTGTTAAGAGGCTGTAAACTGATTGTTAAAATTTGGTTAAAAATTGAATGACTTAAAATTGTCAAAAAGCAAATAATGCGGTATATTACTGATATGAACAAGTTTTTGTTATTCATTATCCTTGGCGCAATGGGGCTTCCCTTATTTGCGCAGGTTGATATTTTCAGGCTTGCCCCCGGAGCGGAAGAACAGCTTGCCGGTTTGCTTAATAAACCCGCGATGGTAAAACCGGCGGTTGCGGCACCGCTGGGGAAAAACAGGTTTACCCTGGAAACGGACGCCCATGTTTTTACGGATCAGGTAAGCGTTATCCAGGTTGCGGAAGCGCTGTTTGATTTGGCAAGTTACCCCAAAAACTTTGACGGTAAACTGGGCAAGGTTTTAACCAGAATTATAAGCCGCGGGGAAAATGAACTGACTGTTGAATACACTCCGATTTCCGTAATCTCCCTTGGCATTCAAATCAAAACGCCCTATCTTTCTACCGTAAAAATCCTTGAATATAGCGACAAAAGGTTCTGCATGGAGTTCAGGCAACTGCCTCAGGACACCGAATCCAACAAGAAAATTAAAAATCTTTATGCGCCGCGGTATGCGCAGGAAGTAACTATAAACGGCAAGGTATACACCTACATCAGAATATACGGCATGGAAGATGTGGACGCCAGTATTCTGCCGGGTGCAAGAGGCACGCTGGAAAGAAACGCAGGGCCGACAAATATTGAGGCGCTGCTTTTGCTCATTGAAGCGGCAAAGAAATACTAAACTTATTCATCGTCCTGTTCATTGGCAATGTCGATATTGCCGATTAACGCGGTTGATTCGGAAACTGGTAATTCCTCAACAGATTTTAATTTTCTTTCTATTGTCCGGGACTTGGTTTCTACATTGTCAATTTCATTGGTAGCCGCAACTAGTTTTTTCTTTGTATTTGCCAAAGCTTCTCCGAAATTGCGGAAACCGGTTTTCACCGCGCCGAGAGTTTTCCATACTTCGCTTGAACGCTTTTCAATCGCCAGTGTCTGGAAACCCATTTGCAGGCTGTTCAACAGAGCGGCAAAATTTGTGGGACCGACAATGGTGATCTTGTACTCTCTGCGCAACGTTTCACATAACGATGTTCTTTTGATTATTTCAGCAAACAACCCCTCTGTCGGAACGAACATTAGCGCGAAATCTGTGGTTCGCGGAGGATTTATATATTTTTCGCATATTCTCTTCGCTTCTTTTTTTATGGTACTTTCGAAATCTTTTGAAATTGAGGCAATTTCCTCTTTTGAAAGATTTTCATACGCGTTGATCAGCCTCTGGTAGTCTTCGATTGGATATTTTGAATCAACGGGAAGAAGGAGGGCTTCATTTACATCGTTTTTATTCGGAAGTTTAATTGCATAGTCTACCCGCTCCGAAGAATTTTCCTTGACGACAACCTGCTTTTCAAATTGTTCATTGGACAGCATTTGTTCGAGTATTGCCCCCAACTGGCTTTCGCCGAATTGCCCGCGCTGGCTGACATTTGTTATTACCTTTTTCAGATCGCCAACGCCGGTGGCAAGCGCCTGCATTTCACCGAGGCCTTTTTGCACCGATTCAAGCTGGGAGTTGACCATCTGAAAAGATTCATTCAGCCGCTTTTCAAGCGTATTGTGCAATTTTTCATCGACTGTCAGGCGCATCTTTTCCAGTTTTTCACCGTTTTCTCTTTGAATATCCGCTAGTTTTCTTTCAACTGTTTCTCTGTTTCTTTCCAGACTGTCCTTGGTGTCCCTGCCAAGAGCCTCAATTCTTGATGACGATTTTTCTTCAAATGATTTCAAAGACGCGGCAAGTTCTTCCCGCACAGATCGCAGCGACAAGGATAATTCCTCCCGCGATTCTTTCGCGGATTTATTTGTTTCTTCCCTGTTTCTGCCGAATTCATCGCGTATACTGGATTCATTTTTGTCGAGCCTTTGATCATACTCCGTTAATTTTCGCACAACATGATCCTGCGGATTCTGCCGGTTTTTCAAAAGAAGTATCATTATCAAAATGAATTGAATGACAACAACAGCTAAAATTATGAACTGAATAAATCCGTATTCCATTTACAACCAGCCTGTATGTGTTATTTCGCTATTACCAGCATGTACCGCTTTTTACCGGCGCGCAGGATTAACTCCCCTTCCGCGTTGAGGCGCTCCGCTGTAACAAGGGCGGCTGCATCTCCGATTGCCGCTAGTTCTCCGCCGCTGTTTGACACAAACGCCCCGCCCTGTTCGACAAGGCGGCGGCCTTCGCTTTTGCTGGGCGCTAACCCCGCATCGCAGAATAAATCCACCACATTGTAACCGGCTTCAAAACGTGAACGCGCAAGTTCCGCCCTGGGCATGGCTGATTTGTCGCCGCCGCCACCGAAAGCTGCAATCGCGCCGGCAAGAGCCTTGTCCGCTTCGGCTTTGCCGTGAATCAAAGCGGTAACTTCCCAAGCGAGGCGTTCCTTTGCATCATTGGGATTCTTGCCCGGCGCGCATAGCGCATCACACTCTTCAACAGGCAAAAAAGTAAACAAGAGCAGGAAACGGCGGATGTCCGCATCCTGGACATTGCGCCAGTACTGAAAAAATTCGTAAGGAGTAGTAATCGCCGGATCAAGGAAAAGCGCCCCCTTTAAGGTTTTTCCCATTTTGCCGCCGTCCGCAGTGCTTATGAGGGGGAAGGTCAGGGCGAAGACTTCGGTCCTTTCGACCCGGCGGATGAGGTCAACCCCGGCAACAATATTTCCCCACTGATCATCCCCGCCGATTTGCAGGCGGCAGCCGAAACGGCGGTACAGTTCAAGAAAGTCGTAACTCTGAAGGAGCTGATAGTTAAATTCGATAAACGAAAGACCCGTCTCCATACGCATTTTGTAAGCTTCAAAACTCAGCATCCGGTTCACGGAAAAGTGGCTGCCGATTTCGCGCAAAAAGTCTATGTAATTGAGATTGGCAAGCCAATCCTTGTTGTTGGCTGTTATTTTTCTGTCAGTGTCAAAGCCAATGAAACGATCAAGCTGAGCTTTAATTGATTCTACGTTTTTATCCAATTCATCGTAACTAAGGATTTTACGTGATTCTGTTCTTCCCGAAGGATCGCCGATTCTTGCTGTCCCGCCTCCCATGAGCGCAATTCCCCTGTGTCCCGCGTTTGTAAGATGGCGGTACGCAAAAAAGGGAACCATGTGCCCAATATGGGCGCTTGACCCGGTTGGATCGATGCCAATATAAAAAGTAACAGGCCCTTCACTCATCAAATGGGAAAGTCTCTCGACATCGCTGCATTGGGCAAAAAATCCCCGTGTTTTTAAGTTTTCTATTGCTGGGTGCATGGATTTATTGTATCGAATTTGCCCTGTTTAAGCCAAGCTGGTCTATGGAGCTTTTTTACTTGACAAAGAAAAATATTGGACTGTATTGTGAATAAGGGTATTAATTTTTTTGGAGGTCATAATAATGAAAAAAACATTTTTTTTCGCCGTGGTTCTGTTTCTCGCTTTCACCGCTGTGGTTTTTGCCAGCCGGACGGAGATAGACGAAGCTCTCAATTCATACGAAGCCATTGTGGTTGAGGCGGAGAATTTGGCTCAAATGCTGCTGGTCGATCCGGCCAACTTTTCCGCTCTGGATGAGAAAGCAACAGCCGCAGGAACAAAGATTACCGCGGTCGCAAATGAAAGGGAATGGATGATTCAGGATGCCAAACGTTCAGCGGCGCTTAGGCTCAGGTTTAACGCCGCAATGGCGACAGTGATACAAAAGTTGTTGAAATACTAAGGCTCTGACAAGAGACTAAGGCTTTAATTTTTATTCAGTTTCTCTATTACAGGAACCAGTGTCCTTATGCGTACCACCCTGCCGCCTCCATATTCTCTGAAGGCGCGGTAACGTTCTCCGTCATCGGAAAAGGGGCTGTCTTTTTCACCTGGGAAGGGGGCGAAACGTTTTTGTGTCCAACGGAGGGATAGATCGCTTAAGGACAGCGCAGGTTTTGCCGGATCAAAATAAATGAAAGATTCGTGAGCGCCGCGTTCCTGCAAGGGCGCTTCGTCCGTGCATTGCAGATAACGGATTGTTCCTTTGGAAAAATCTATTGACTGAATGATTGCCGAATGCGCCATGCCGCCGGAAGCTTCCCTGAAAAGAATAATGTCGGCGGGGCGCAGATTTCGGATTTCGTCATTAACTGCGATAATCTGTGAACTCCTTGAATTAAAAAAAGAAGTGCCTACATACAGGGAAGGATCTCTCCCGCGCGGAACCCCCAAAACAGGGCTTAAAGTCATGCCAAGATCGATTCCGCCCTGCTTGCCGATGTAGGAAAGAATGTGCCAAACAAAACCTGAACAGTCCATTCCCACACGCCCGATGCAATACAAATAATTGTAGACATCGCTTTCCAGCGCGCCCTTTCCCGTTGTCAGCACATAAGGTTTGTGGGGAAGCCCGCGGTAGGAGCCCGCCTTCATCCGCGCAATGTCAAAAAGATCTGCGGAAAAACTCCAGCTCTGCTGTGAAATGTCAAAAATAAAAACACGATCCCTCCCGGAAGAAAGGGAGCTTATATATTCTTCAAAAGCCGCAGAATTAAGGTGTTCTTCAATGACGGCCATGAGCATTCCGGGGCTTCCCTTGCCGCTTCCGAAAAAATCCCAACCGGTTTCAGTTAACATATCCCGTTCATGATTTTCCGCAAACGGCATCCTGATAGTCATCACCCTGCTGCCGATGATTCTCGTCCTGAAACAGAGCCTGTATGCTTCTTCAATGACCCGCTCTATTCCGTTTCCCCAGAGCCGTGCGGGATCGGAAAATGAAGACAAGTGATCGGTCTGCGCCGCACAAAACCGGGAGCCGGTCAGAAAGAAAAAACCAATGGCGGCTGACAATATTCCCAAACGGCTGACCACTATTTACACTCCGCTTTCAATTGCGTCTTTCTCAATATCCTTGAAATAACGAACAGTCCCCACTTTCAGCTCTTCTGTGGCGTCTTCATCACAGACTATTACCGCCTTAGGGTGCATTTGCAGGCATGACAAAGTCCACATATGGTTAACGCCATCTTCAACCACAGCTTTCAAGGCGCGTGCCTTGCCACGTCCGCTGACGATGATTACAACTTCGCGGGCGGACATTACAGTCCCCACTCCCACGGTTAAAGCGGCGCTTGGCACCTTTGAAGGATCTCCGCCGAAAAAACGCGCGTTGGCGGCTTTGGTTTCACTGGTGAGGGTTTTAATCCTTGTCCGCGAATTGAGAGAAGAGCCGGGTTCATTAAAAGCGATGTGGCCGTCGCTGCCCATGCCGCCCAGAAAAAGTTCAATCCCGCCTTCGGCTGCGATAGCTTCTTCGTAGAGCCTACATTCTTTTTCCGTGTCCTTTGCCATACCGTCAAGAATGTGAATATGTTTTGGATCTATATCAACATGGTTAAAAAGATTTTCCATCATAAAATAACGGTAACTTTGAGGATGATCCGCGGAAAGACCGATGTATTCATCCATGTTGAATGTGCGCACATTGGCAAAGGAAAGTTTTTTTTCGCCGTTCATTCTGATGAATTCCCGGTATATTCCCAGCGGGCTTGATCCTGTCGGAAGCCCCAGTACAAAATGTTTGTCCCGTCCATGGGAATTGATTTTGTCCGCAATGTAACGGGCTGTCCAACGGCTCGCCCTTTCATGATCAGGGTGAATAATTAAACGCATTTTTGAAAATCCTCCTTCACTATTTTTCCGCCAATCATCACAAGGCGAATTTCAAAATTATGATCAAATACTGTTATGTCAGCAAACCGTCCGGGAATGATGGCGCCCTGATTATTGTAGCGCATAACCTGCGCCGGATTGAAAGATGCTGTTTTTACGGCGTCTTCCGGGCTGAAACCGCCTGAAACAAGATTTTGAATCCCTCGGATCATCGTCAGCCCTGAACCGGCGATAACATCATCAGACTTCCGGCGGAAGACGCCGCCCTCAAAATGCACTTCTTCGCCATTTGCGAAGAAGGGGCCTTCTTTCTGCTCTGTAGGTTTTAGCCCGTCTGTTACCAGCACAATCTTGTCGATGGGCTTGTCCCGCAAAAGCAGTTTAAGGACATCGGGGTGCACATGGAAACCGTCGGCAATAATTTCGCAGGACATTTCCGGGTGAATCAGTATCGCGCCGACTGCGTTAGGGTTCCGGTGATCCAGCCTTCTCATCGCGTTGAAAAGATGGGTGGAGTGAAGTATCCCGGTCTGCATACCTTCCACCATGTTTTCATAGTCAGCGTTTGTATGCCCTGCCTGCAGAATAATTCCCTTCTTGATGCAAAACAGAGACAGCTCCCTCATGTGTTTTAACTCAGGAGCCACGGTCATATTTACAATGCGCCCGGAAGCCGCATCCCAAAGCTTTTCCATAAATTGAAGGTCAACAGGCCGCACTGTTTCTTTTCTTTGCACCCCCAGCCGCTCTGTTGAAATAAACGGGCCTTCAAGATGCAGCCCCATGATGCGGGCGCCCTCTTCCCTGCCCATCGCAAATACGATTTCCCGCACGGCCTGAAGCATATGTTCAGGTTCACTGGGGTACAAAGTGGGGTTAAAGGCCGTTACACCATGCCCGGCAAGCAGCCTGGACATGGCAAGAACCGATTCCGTTCCGGCAGGCGGCATAAAGCCCGCATCCTCAGTTCCGTAACCGCCGATGCCGTGAACATGGGTATCAATAAAACCGGGAGCGATATATGCGCCACCTGCGTCTATCAAGCGGACATTGCTTTCAAAATGCCGCTGTTCAAAACGTTTTTGCGAAAAAACATCGGCAATACGGCCGTCTTCAACCAATACCGCACAGCGTTCCATGACGGCAAAACCTGAAAGAACAGTACCGTTGAAAATACAGACATTGCGCGAAGAATTAACCATAATAAAAGTATAGCAGATTTACAGATTATTTCAAAATTTGCATTATAATCAACATACCCAGTTGCAGAGCAACGGGGGTATGTTGTTCTGTGAAGTATGGATTGTATGCGGGTTTCATACCCCACATACTTGTATTTTAGCAGGTTTAAAATCGCCGCAGAGTGGCGGGGTATCAAACCCGCTTGCGGATGATCATGTTCGAGGAGGCTTGTGTATGAAAAAAATAATCTATTGTGCGATGATATTGATAATGTGCGCTTTATTGCCATGCTGTGAGGACGACGAGGTTGACTACGAAAATCGCCGTATAACCGTTAAAAATAACGAATTCATGGTTGAAGGGAAAAGAATTTGGATTAACGGTACAAATACACCGTGGGATAAATGGAATGATTTCGGAGGAGGTTATAACGATAATTGGTGGAATGAACACTTCGCCAAACTGCACAAAGCCGGAATCAACGCTGTGCGGGTGTGGATTAACTGCAACAACGACAATGGCGCGATTGACATCGGCAGCAATGGTATGGTCAGCGGCGTTTCCGCCGCACATTGGAATGATTTGGATCTTTTCTTCAAAACGGCTGAACGTAATAAAATATACATTATGGCAACTCTGTTGTCTTTTGATCATTTCAAGAATACCGGCTCACGGCCTGCCGCAGATAGATGGCGCGCCATGCTGAAAAGCGATGCGGCGGCGAAATCATTTGTGGATAATTACACTGTACCCTTTGTAAAGCGGTACAAAGATAACCCTTGGCTTTGGAGCATTGACATCTGTAACGAGCCGGACTGGATTTTCGAAGAAAATGAATGCGGTAAAATTCAGTGGGAACGAATCTCATATTTCTTGGCACTGAATGCGGCGGCAATACATGAACACAGCAAAATACTGGTTACTGTCGGAATGAGTTTCCCGAAATACAATGCGGACGGCAGCGGATACGAAGGCAACAAAGTATCCGATGCTTTTCTTCAAAGCCTGTACAAAAACAACAAAGCATATCTGGATTTTTGGTCTCCGCATTATTACGATTGGGTCGGTGTGTGGTACAGCGTACCTTTTTACGTTAGCCCCTACGGATCAAAACCGGCCGGTTTTGGATTGGATGGTTCAAAACCCGCTATAATAGGTGAATGTTCGGCAAAAGGCTCAAAAGGCAACACCATCACTTCTGATTATAAAAATGCGCATAAGAACGGATGGCAGGGTGTAATGCCATGGACTTCCAACGGCGTAGACGGCAACGGAAGCCTTAATGATATGTTACCTGCTGTAAAATATATGCTGGAACAGCATCGCGATATAATCTTCCCGCTGGATTAAATTTCGGAGGAGAACTTTTTTTACATGAAGCACTGTTACCGCTTGAGGACGGAAACAACCCTTTCCAATACTTTTTTTCTGTCCAGAGGTTTTACGATATAGCTCTTGGCTCCCATCAGGAGGCATTTTTTAACTACATCTTCTTTACCCAGGGCGCTGACCATTATCACATTGGCTTGCTTGTCAAATTCAAGAATTTTTTCCAACGCGGAAACACCATCCATTACCGGCATGGTAATGTCCAGGGTAACCAGATCAATGTTTGGATGCTGGGCTTTGTATTTCTCTACCCCTTGTGCCCCGTCAGCGGCGGTGTCCGCTACATCAAAACCTTCGGAAGTAAAAATCTGACCAAGCTGTTTTGCTATAAACATCGAATCATCAACGACAAGAACCCGGTACGGCACACCTTCCGGTTTTATCCCCTCAGCGGCTTTTTCATTGATATTGGGCATATCACTCTTTGCTATCATCCGGTACGCTCCTCTTTGTTAAATATATGCTATAATTAAGTACAAGTCAAGCGCGCAAATGCCATATTGTCAAGCGCCCGGCAAGTGATTATTTCAGGGGATTCGGGGTGAGTGTACCTTTTTTATTGGCGCCAATGGCGGAATTAAGCCATAGGGCATTAAGGGAGCTGATAGAAGGTTTTGGAGGCTGCGAAGAGTATTTTACCGAAATGATCAGCGCCGGCGCACTTTTGGCAGGCGGCCCCTTTGAAAAATGGTATATTGACAACGGCCCCGCCCCGGAAAAGCTGGTTTTTCAGCTTGTAGGCGCGGATTCTGAACAAATTGCCCGTGCCGCAGCCTTTCTTGACCGGCTGGATTGCGCCGGAATTGACATAAATATGGGCTGCAGCGCCCCAATAATCCGAAAAAAAGGCGCCGGCGCCGCATGGATGGCTTCAATAGACCGCGCTGGGGAGCTAATATCCAGCGTCAGACCGGCAGTAAAGCGCCGCCTCAGCGTAAAGCTGCGCATCGGTTTTAAGGACGATTTTGACTATTTGGTCAAATTCTGCCGCCGCCTGGAAGCCGAGGGGACAGAGCTGATCATCCTTCACCCCCGGACGGTCATGGAGAAGTTCAAACGCCTCGCCCGCTGGGATTATGTGGGCAGGCTAAAACAGGAACTGAAAATCCCCGTAGCCGGCAATGGGGACATAGCTTCCGCCGAAGACCTTTTACGCCGAGCCAACAGTTCCTGCGATGCCGTCATGGTCGGGCGGGCGGCAGTCCGCCAGCCCTGGATTTTTGCTGCTGCGCAAGCTCTGTCCCCAAAATCCACAAATCCCAGCTCTGTCCCCAAAGCTCTCAAAGCTCTGTCCCTTTTGGAAACCGGGCTGCGGTTTTTGGAGCTTTTGGCGCGTTACCAGCCGCCTGAATTTCACATTTCGCGGGCAAGGCGTTTTTTTGGCTTTTTCTGCGATAACCTAAAGTGGGGGAACTATCTTAAAAATTTGATGAACCGCGAAGAAACCTTGTCCGGCATTGAGCGGGTATGGCGGGGGTATTTTGAAGAGCATGAAGAATAGTTTCTTGTATACGAGAAACTATTGCATTTTTAGCTGGTTTTTGCTAGTATATAAGAATGATCAGTCGGGAAATATACATAGAAAAAGTCCGCATTTTCATTGATAAACCGGTAGTAAAGGTCATTACCGGCATGAGGCGGAGCGGAAAAAGCGTCATCCTTAAACTTCTGCGGGAAGAATTACTACAGCGAAATATTCCGCCGGAACGGATTCTCTACCTTAATTTTGAGTCTCTGGAGACAGCCTACCTGCAGAACGCGGACGCTCTTCATGATTTTGTGTTAAATATCACCCGGCAGCATTTTGCAACGAAGTTACCCGCGCAAACAGGACGGTTTTACATCATGCTGGACGAAATACAGCTTATAGACAGGTGGGAAAGGGCTATTGCCTCTTTCAGGGTGGATTTGGACTGTGATATTTACATTACAGGATCAAACAGCAGCCTTTTATCCGCTGATGCCGCCACGCTGCTGGCAGGACGTTATGTTGAAATCAGAATTCATCCTCTTTCCTTTGCCGAACACCTTGTTTTTACCGCCGCGATGGATGAAGACGCCGGAAAAGACCTGAACCGCCAATTTGCCGATTATCTCCGCTGCGGCGGCCTGCCGGGTATCCACGAGATGAATATCAACACTGACGCTGTTATTCCCTATTTACTGGATGTTTATAACTCGGTGCTGCTGAAAGATGTAATAAGCCGCCGTAAAATCCGTGACACAGAACTGCTGGAACGGACTATTTGTTTTTTGATGGACAATATAGGAAATATTTTTTCTGCAAAACGTATCTCCGATTTTCTCAAAAGCCAGAACCGCCGCCTGAGTACCGAGACGATCTACAATTATCTGGATGCGCTGGAATCCTCATTTCTAATCCGCAAAGTCAGCCGCTGGGATATTAAGGGCAAGCGTATTCTTGAAACGCATGAAAAATATTTCTTTGAAGACTTTGGGATCAAAAATGCCCTTTTGGGTTACAGCAAAGATTCAATATCCGGTCTTTTGGAAAATGTTGTGTTTCTTGAGTTACTCAGGCGGGGCTATGACATATATGTCGGTCAGGGGGCAGACTGCGAAATTGACTTCATCGCCCGCCGCCGTGATGAAACCGCTTATTTCCAGGTAACATATTTACTGGCTTCACCTGAAACCATAGAAAGAGAATTCTCTCCCCTGCTGGATATTCGGGATAATTTTCCCAAATATGTGCTTTCCATGGATGAATTCGACTTTAGCCGGCAGGGTATTATTCACAGGAATATTCGGGATTGGCTGCTGGATAAGATGAGCATCGGGAATAGTTTCTCCTGACAAACCTAAATTCAAGGAGTATACTGTATCCATGAGCCGACTTTCATTTAAGGCTTTTTGCATTGAATTGTATGCCGATCATAAGTCCATGCCAAGTAACGAAGTATACACCTTGTTTGAGAATAACGGCATAATCAAAATGCTCGATGAAGATTATGATATTTTGCACGGGCATGGCTTTGACTATGTACTGCACGACATTGAACAAATAGTAGAGAACGGTGGTCTATGATTCTATATCATGGCGGCACTGATATTATTGAAAAACCGGCAATTAAGCCACAGCCCGGAGGGCGCGATTTCGGCACAGGTTTTTATTGTACTGACATTCGCAGTCAGGCTGAAAAATGGGCAAAACGGCAGGGGCGGGTCAGGAAGCAGCCTGCCATCCTCAATATATATGAATTCGATGATCAGGTAAAACGTCATTTGAATTGCATGATATTCAATGACTACTCAAAAGAATGGCTTGAGCTGGTTATCAACTGCCGTAAAAATCCTGATTACACACATGGTTTTGATATTGTGCACGGAAAAATTGCCAATGATGATGTCGGCGAAACAGTTCAGGCTGTTGTGGACGGTCTTATGCCGTTTGACTTCGCGCTGCAAAAACTAGTCTTTATGCCCTCAAACAATCAGTATTGTTTTTGTACGGAAAAATCTTTGGAAAACCTGGGATTTATTGAATCCCTAAAACCGGACTGATCATGCCGCATGGAACAATTCGGGCAGCAACGCTCAAAACGATAATTCCGCTTGTAATGGAGCGGTTTAACTGCGGGGAAAATGACGCGCTCAAAATGTTTTACGAATCCCACATTGGCAAGTGCTATGCCGATGACAGCACAGGACTTTACGGGCAAAGCGCGGCGTATGTGTTTTCACTTTTCTGCGAAGAAATGGCACAGTAAATTCACTGTGCGCTTATCTTATTGATAATACTGAGCCGCTGCTCTTCCGGCAGTTTTGACAGCAGATTTACCATTTCGTCAAATTCGCCCTTATGAGCGCCGGTTTCATCTATAAAGAAGCGATAAGGTTCAATATTCAGCGCATTTCCTATTTTTTCAATCAATTTTAATGATGGAAAACGCCGCCCTATTTCAATTGCAGCAATATAATTTGGCGTTGTATTGCATATTTCAGCCAGTTTCATCTGTGAAATTCCCTTGGAAATTCTGACTTTTTTTAGATTACGGACAAAAATGTGCTTTAAGCCCATATTTTATATACTAATTGCCAATATCCCATTGACTATTGCCAAATTGTCCATATATTCTTGACAATATGGTTATGTTAAGAAATAAGGATTTTTTAGGAGTTTTATAATGATTAACAAAAGTATCTTCATCAGAATAGCAGTATTGGCGCTGTTGTTCGTGCTGGCTGGGTGTGCATCATTGCTGTCAATGTTGTCCCCGTCAAAGCTTACACTTATGAGGAAACAGAAGTTTCAAAGGAAATCTATGCGGCTGCCTCTGAATTGATGAGTTCGCAAAAAGACGGGATGGAAATAAATCCGTTTCTCTCAGGTTTGGGCAAAAAGTTTCGTGGTCTGAAGTGGGGATTACTTTATTATTCAGATGGGCAACTTTTTTTTACCTATCAAGAAAAAACCTACTGTGTTTATTGCGAAGTTGAAATGCTGTCCCAAGATGAAATAGCTCCCGGCATAAGCATAAGCGGCGTCAGTAAGATGACCCCCATTGTGAAGAAAGTTACCTCCGTTATGGAAGCGATAAAAGTAGAGAAATCACCGCCTGCCGAAAGCTCCGCAGAGCCTGGTCAAAGCACCGCAACGCCCGCTCCCGGCGGGGGTTCCGTTCCTGATCAGGACAGGCCGCGGCTGGCTATACTGCCTTTCCCGGGCGCTTCAGGCGGCGACAGTGAATCCATCGCCCTTCTTTTTTCAATACAGGACGACCTGCGGAACGCGTTTACCATAGTGCCCCGCAACGATGCGGTGAACGCGGCTGTAAAAGAGCGGGGCTTCCAAACTTCGTTATATGTCGATTCGGGCGCCGTCTCGCGCATAGGGAAGATGGTTAACGCCGATTATGTGCTGTCCGGCTATGTGCGCCGCCAGGGGAACAGCAACCTTTTAGTTTCGTTTATCATCAAGGTTGATACTTTTGAACTTACGGCGGGCGACTTCCGCCTGTACCGCAGCATCGAGGACATACCCGCCATGCTGCCGTCCATTGCCGGAAACATGGCGGCTATCGCGAAGCAGGATCGTTCAAAGATGCCAAGCCTGACGTTCGCGCCTTTCCGTTTTGAGCAAAGCCAGGCGGATGCGGAAGCGCTGGCTCAGTTGCTCCCCGTTGCGGTTGCCAACACGGGCAGGTTCGCCGTGCTGCCCAGCACGTCCCATGCCGGAGGTTTCCTTTCCGCCGAGGCGCTGAGCATGGGGGGCATGAATATGCTTGTCGTTCAAATCCGCAATTCGGAAAACGGCAGCCAGCTTGCCGGGGAAAGCCTTAACTACCGTTTAATTGATGACGGGATAGCCGCTATGCCGCAGCTTGCCGAGTCATTGGCTGGCAAGGCGCGCGTGCCTGTTGTGCAGGCTGCACCCGCTCCTGTGGCGCAGCCAACACCCGCGCCCACAACCGCAGCCCAGCCCGCTCCGGCAGCGGCAGAACCTGCCGTGGCTGAACCTGTTGCAGCCGCGCCGGCTCCTGTGCAGCCTGCTCCTCCGGCAGCCCCGAAGGAAAAACCTGATACCGATGCAAGCCGCCTGTGGGCTGTCGGCGCTTCTGTAGGCACATCCTTCTCCGCGCCGTGGTTTATCGGCACAGTACAAGGAACCATAGCGCCAGTCAACAATCTGTTTCTGGAGATAGGCGTTGACTTTGGGCTTTTTACCGGATATGAGGATGAGGATGTCGAGTACTATTCATTGTACCCATTTGCCCACGTATGCTTTTACATGCCGTTTTCCGAAAAAATCGGCTTGTACGCGGGCGCTGGCGGCGGCTTTATGTACGCCGCCTACACATTCCCCGAAGGGGAAATAGACGACAGCACATTTGCCCTTGACGTTTGTGCCGGTGCCATCTTTCTGAATATGTGGAGCGTATCCTACACCCTGCGCACGAACTTTGAATCGGCAAACAATAAAGTAGCCGTTGGCTTTGTTTACCGGTTCTGAAATGCAGGAATGTATGCGTAAATATTTTATTTGGGGTCCTGTCGGAGGTCAAAAGCACCTTGCAAGCAAGGCACTTTTACCTCCGCCACCCCTCAAGTAATTTATTGTGCATACATTTCTGGATTAGCTAAAGATATAGAAAGGAAGGAGAAAAAAGATGTACGGAAAAAAGATTGTTGTTTTAATTTCGTTGGCGTTACTGCTGTTGGGAACCTGCTCCCTGGGGACTAACATTGATACATTGCGGGGAATGTTGGGTTGGCAGGTTACTACCATTGCCCAAATCGATCATCCAATTGACGTAGCGGTTGACGGCAAAGGGAATGTTTATGTGACGAATTTGTATAAGAATGAGCTTTTCATCTCGAAGATAACTCCTGGTGGAAAGACCGACATCTTTTATGATGGTTATTACACCAGCCTTGCGGTTGATAGCGCGGGGAACATCTATGTGGCGGAGTACAATTACGACTACTACAAATTCTGTATCTGGAAGATAAATCCTTATGGGGGCATCGACTTCTTTTACTATGATGATAATTTTAAGCCCACCAGCATAGCGGTTGACAGCAAAGGGAACGTCTATGTGGCGGATACAGGCAACCACTGTATCAGAAAGATAACTCCTGATGGAACGGTCATCACTATTGCCGGGAATGGTACTGTGGGCTATGCCGATGGGAAGGCGAATGGCGTCAGGTTCGATAGCCCCTCCGACATCGCGATTGACGAATATGGTAACGTCTATGTGGCGGATACAGGCAACCACTGTATCAGAAAGATAACTCCTGATGGAACGGTCATCACTATTGCCGGGCATGGTTATGATTGGAACTACATCGACGGGAAGGCGGTTTCCGCCAGGTTCTATAGCCCCTCCGGCGTTGCGATTGACAGCAAAGAGAACGTCTATGTGGCGGATACAGGCAACCACTGTATCAGAAAGATAACTCCTGATGGAATGGTCAGCACCATTGCCGGGGATACTACACCCGGTTTCGCCGACAGGCCGGGATATTCCGCCAGGTTCAATTCTCCCAATGGCGTTGCGGTTGACAACAATGGGAATGTCTATGTGGCGGATACGGAGAACAACCGTATCAGGAAGTTAAGCCCGCCTTTGAAGTAGGGAATGGGGAGGATAGGGGATTGAGTGAATGGGAAGGAAGAGGGACGCCCCATTTTTCTTTGTGAACATCATAGGGATGATCAACAAGCAATTCGAATCACAGCATCGGGGTATTAAATAACTCCGGCGCTTTTTCTCGCATGAAATTATTGATATCTTCTGCAAAATGTAAAGCTCTAACCATATCTTCTTCTATTATTTGCATTCCGCCGGGGTATCGGGGTTGCACTCCATATTCCGTTAAAATAATACACTTCTGTTTTATTTGCCCGAACTCCTGATTCTCAGCTTCACAGAGGGAAGCCAGTTTTGCCAGATCATGAATATAAGGCGGCTCCTGTCCTTTTGAAACAAGAAAGGCTTTAAGATATTTTTCGGTAAATTGCTGGCAGTGGAAGCACACGATTTCATGTGGTATTGGCCACATTGTTTTTGCCGTATGTCTGGCAAGGGCCAAATCCTTATCAGCCAGTTCAATCCATTGTTTTACAATTTCTTCATGTTCCATAAATCAGAATTCCTTCTCTGGCTACCTTACGTTCCAGAGTGGGGGCGGTTTTTCGTTCCAGATACCTGCTTTTTTTCATAACTAGCAGATCAAGCGGCATTGTTTGCTGTTCGCTTATGGCAAGACGTATTTTAATTGCCGCGTCTATGTCGCGTAGTTGCACATCGTCTTTTAGTATTACATATAAATCCAGATCGGAATCCTTGCGTGGTTTTCCGTAGGCATAGGAGCCGAAAAGATAAATTTGCTCAACGGGAATGGCGTTGATTATGAGTTCTGTAAGTTTATCGAGTTCCCCCCGGACTGTTTCGTCCATGTTTTGAGTATTGCACAATTTTGATAGAAACACAATTAAGGTAATTGATCGCCAAATTGGTTAACCTCAATCATCCCCTATTCACGGCATACTGTACAGTTCCAGATTTGCGTCCAGAAAATCCGTGAATGCCAAAAATTTTCCGTCAGGAGACACGGCAAGTCCTGTGGGCTGGTTGCGGCCCCAGATTTTTTCCACGACAGATAAATCTTCAGCGTTCAGCATGTAAACCGCGCCGAAGTCGGGGCCTGGTTTGGTGTAATCATCGGGGTTGTTCAGTCCGCGCGAAGAGGCAAAAATGTGCCGCCCGTCCGGGGTCATGACGATGGTGTTGATATTCGGTCCGATGCGCCGGGAACGCAATAGCGCGCCCGTGGTGGCGTTGAGTATGTTCACAGTACCCCGGTACATATCTGAAATGTAGAGCTTCCCGTCACGGTAAATAACGTGGCGCACTGCGCCTTCGCCATCGTAAAGCCGGTGGCGGGCTACCACCTTGTTCTGCGCCATATCTACCACGGCGATGACCGGCACATCGTAGATGGCGGTATAGAGCAGCGAGCCGTCAGGCGAAAACGCCATGCCGCGCGGAGTCCCTCCAACGGGAATGCGGCGCAATAGTTTTTTTGTATCGGAATCGAAAACGCTTAAGTTCTGGCTTACCCAGTTGGACACCACTGTAATGTCTCCTGCCGGATTTTGAACCACCACTTTGGAAAGTACGCCGCCTGTTGCCAGAGAATCCTTGTACTCCAGAGTATCAAGGTTAAAAATGTGAACCTTGTCTTCATACATATTGGAAACCCAAAGTTCCCGCCGTCTTGTGTCACACAGGGCTTCTACAAAACCAGTAGAGGTACTGCCGGGTACAGTGAGCCGTTTTTCAAAATTGAGCGCCTGCCCCGCAAAACGGAATACATCAATCCCCCGCTGTTCGAGTAACGGAACAAAAAGCCGCTGCCCGTCAGGTGAAAAATACACGCTCTTTGGCTGGATGCCGGTTGCAAATTCGCCTACCAGTTTTAAGGCGCCCTTTTCGTTTTCAAGCTTGATACCGACAAGGCCGTTTTTGACAGGAAGCGCGCCGCTGTTATACTCAAGGCTATGACAGCCGGCGGCGCTGAAACGCACAACGCCTGAGTCGATGCGGTAATTCCTGAAAGCCCCGGCTGTAGAAACCGGCTTCACAAGTTCGCCGTTAAGGAATACATTCAAATCCGCCGGCGCGGATTTCAGGGTGAATGACGTTTGCGCCTGCAGCGGGGCTGTCAGAATAATTCCGGCAAGACAGAAAGTGAAAATGTAACGGTGTGGGTTAATCATCATGGCGACAGCCTGTAAAATTCCAGATTTGCGTCAAGGAAATCCGTGAATACCAGAAACTTTCCGTCCGGGGATACGGCAAGGCCGGTGGGCTGGTTGCGTCCCCAGATTCTTTCTTTAAGGGACAAATCTTCCGTGTTCAGCATGTAAACCGCGCCCAGGTCAGGACCGGGTCTGGTGTAGTCAATGGGATTATTCGTCCCGCGGGAAGACGCGAAAATATACCGCCCATCCGGCGACATGACGATAGTGTTAATTTTTTCACCGACATACTTGGAAAGCAGAACGGCGCCTGTGGAGGCATCAAGGATAGTTATTGTACCTCTTGCCATGTCGGAAACATAGAGTTTTTCGTCCCTGTAAAGGACATGACGTGCGGCACCCTCGCCGGTATGATACCGGTAGCGGGTTATCACTTTGTTTTGTTCCATGTCAATAACGAAAATGACCGGCTCGTCATAATTAGTAACAAAAAGCCGTGTGCCGTCAGGTGTAAACACCATGCCGCGCGGGGTCTGGTCTCTTCCAAAGGGAATTGTGTGCAGCAGTTTTTTTGTTTCTGCATCAATAAAGCCCACACTGCAGCTTACCCAGTTTGATACTACCACGGTTTTTCCATCAGGGCTTTGAACAATTACCTTGGGTAGTATGCCGCCGGTCGGCACGAATGTTTTATAGTCAAGAGTATCAAGATCATAAATGTGAACCCTGTCCTGAAACATATTGGAAACCCAGAGTTCCCGGCGTTTTTCATCGATCATGATTTCCACAAAACCAACGGCTCTGCTGCCCGGCACCGTGAGCCGTTTTTCATAGGTGAGTACACAACCCGCTTTTGCCCAGGACATGGGAATTAAACGAAATACATCAACCCCATGCTGATCAAGAAGCGGAACAAAAAGCCTCTTTCCGTCAGGCGAAAAGTAAGCGCTTTTGGGCTGGATTCCGGTGGAATGTTCGCTCAGTAATTCAAGGACGCCCTTTTCATTTTCAAGCTTGATCTCAACCAGACCTTTTTTGATCGGAAGAGCTTCGCCCTGATACTCCAGACTCCGGTAACCGGCTGCGGTGAAACGTACATTCCCAGTGCCTTCAATCCGGTAATTCCGAAAAGTTCCCTCAGTGGAAACCGGTTTGAGTAATTCACCATTAAAAAAAACATTCAAATCAGGCGGTGCGGATTTGAGCTTGAATGATGTCTGCGCCTGTAACGGGGCTGCCAGCAGAATCCCGGCAAGACAGAAAGAGAAAAATAAAAAAGAACTTCGCTTATAAATCAACATAAAACCAGTATATCACAATTAATATCAATATGCTATTCTATCTGCGCATGGTCTTTGCGCGTTTTTCGTTCATGTTTGCGCTTTTCTTACTCATTTCTGCGATTATTTTCGCCAGAGATATAGAAATATTTGTTGAAGATGAAGACCTTGCGATGCCCCTGGAAGGCGCGGTGATTGCTCTGCGGGGAGGTACGCAGTTTATCTGCGATGAAGACGGAATAGCGAGGGTTTCCCTGCCCGACGACAGACAGGCGGTGATAACGGTAAGTTATCCTGGTTACGAATCTTTGCGGTTAACGATTCCTCCGGCGGGAAATATTGCCCCTGTACGTTTTACCGCGTCTCTCCGCCTTGGTGGCATTATGACAAGTCAGGAACTTGTGATTGAAGCTGCAAGACCGGAAACCAGCGAGACCAAAAGCGGACGAAGCGTGGCAATTTCCGAACGTGAACTTACGCGGACTGCCGAGATTGGAATTATCGAAGATGTGATGAATTCGGTCAGGCTGCTGCCGGGAGTCGGCTATGCTGGGATGTTCAGCGCCATGCCGTCAATAAGGGGCGGAGATCCGGGCGACTTAATGGCTGCGCTGGACGGTTTCTACCTTGAGCGTCCCTATCACTGGCTTGGCAGCGTTTCAATTTTCGATCCAAAGATGGTGTCTTCCGCCCGGTTGAGTCACGGTGTTTTTTCCGCCCGCTACGGCCACACAATCTCCGGTTTGCTGGAAGTTACAACCAAATCGCCATCTTCCGTTGAAACTGAAATAGAAACTGCCATTGGCACCAGCGCCGCCAGCCTCAACCTTTCTCTTCCTCTGTGGGGAAAAGGCGGCATCCTGTTTATGGGCAAGGTAACGTATTGGGACACGCTTGTTTGGGCGGCGCAGGGTCTAAGCCGTGTAGTTGACGATGAAAATCTTCAAATGATCAATGCGGTAACTACAGCGCCTTACATCAGAAGCGCCGCCTTGTCAATGAATTACCGTATTACATCGGATATGGAATGGCGGCTTAACGGATTTTTCGGAAGCGACGGAGTTGGCGCAGATTTTCGCAACGAATATGACGATGAAGAAATTCAGGGCATGATGGAAATAAAGGCTGATTACAATAACTATCAAGGTTTTCTCATCGCCGGTCTTAGCGCAAGCCCAATGTCAACGCTGGCGCTCAGGTTTTCGGGCGGCATCGGTTTTATCGAATTAGTAACCGAAGATTATGTTGATAACAATATTACCGCCCATTACAATGAGGATTTTGTAAAAAAATATCCTTCTCTGGGTTTGACTCCCAATGATACCTATAACGCCCCGAACGTTAACGTAACGCTGGATATGGAAAACACCATATTTAATACCCAATTACGCGCAGATGCGGATATTGATTTGGGGCGGGGCTTCATCGCAGCATTCGGGGTTCAGGAACTCTACTCATTGTGGAAGCAGAGGGAAGACATCGATCTTTTCCTGGAAATACCGGTTCAGAGATTACCTCAGGAATACAAAAATAAATTAAAGTCATCGGGAAAATTTCCCATTCTTGAACTACC
This sequence comes from Treponema sp., assembly GCA_031256035.1. Lineage (GTDB taxonomy): Bacteria > Spirochaetota > Spirochaetia > Treponematales > Breznakiellaceae > WQXQ01. The sequence continues at coordinate 57,874 of JAIRRJ010000023.1, forward strand.
TGATGATGATTATGCCGCGCTTCTCCGGCCTTCGGGTTACAAAGGCGATGTAGAAAATCAGGGTTTTACCACTTCGGGTTATTCGCTTCTGGAATATGCAAGCCTCAATCAGCGTTTTGGCGCGGAACTTGGACTGCGCGTGGATCACTTGTACTTCCATGGAAAGGATTTCAGCGTACAGACCATGCCGGCGTTTAATCCGCGCCTTAATATTGACTTCGGCATTCTTAAAAATCGCGGGAACATTGACTCCCTTACGGCAACAGCCGGTACCGGGTTATTTTCTTCTATGAATACGCTGATCAGTTTTATTGAAAAAAACGCCAGCCTTGAAGATTATGACATGAAACTTAACCGTTCATGGACTTCGGTGATAGGGTTCAAAATCGATTTTGTTCAAAAATACAGTTTCAACATTGAAGGCTACTACAAATATGTTTTTGACCGCGCCTATATTACCGCCGATACAGTTTCGAGTAACGTTATCGAACCAACGTTTAATTTTGACGGTGTTGGCAATGTCTGGGGATTTGACCTGCAATTACAGAAACTGGAGTCGCGGTATTGGGACGGCTGGATTTCCTATACGTTTACCTGGGCAAAATATATGGATCCCTCAGGCGGCGGTCAGGGATTGAACATGGGCAGTACCGAAGGCGTGGGAGAATTTTGGTACTACCCGTCCTTTCATCGTTTCCACAACTGCAACATTGTGCTTAATTTTAAGCCGCTGCAGTGGTTCCACATTGCCGCCCGTTTCGGCTTTGCCAGCGGTCAGCCAAAGCGAAAGGTAAGCAATATTATTTACCCGTACCCTGTGCAGGTGATCGACGAAAATGGCAAACCTCAGCTTGATGATAAAGGAGACCCGGTGATTATCCAAAAATACCGCCGTGATTCATGGTATGACGAAAACGAACGTGCAGACTGGGCTTTGCCTCTGGATATAAAATTTTCATTTTTTCCGGCTAACCGGAAAGGCAGAACGGGAATGGAAATATATCTTGCCGGAGAAAACCTTATGTCGATTTTTTATGTACCTTCGGGCAATACCACATTTAACTCATACACCGGCAAAGAAGATACCGGAGGCGGCGCGGGAAACTTCGATCTTCCGATACCGATGGTTTCTTTCGGATTCAAATGGAGATACTAGCGGCATGATCGTAATGAAATTCGGTGGAAGTTCTGTCGCTGACGCGGCGCGGCTGCGACACATTGGCGGCATAGTGCAGGCATACTCGGATAAAAAACCAGCGGTGGTGTTATCCGCCATGGGAGATACTACGGATCATCTTCTTGAAGCCGCAGACGCCGCCCTGCAAAACGGAAAGACAGAAATTGAGCGCGTTGAAAAACTGCATCTGGCGGCTGTTAAAAACCTGAAACTGCGCGGGGAACTTCACTGCAAGATGCCCATTCACGAAGAGATAAAAAAACTATTAGATGAACTTTCGCGCCTGTTGTCCGGCATTGCCCTGATCAGGGAACTAACTCCGAGGACGAAGGATTATCTTGTATCTTTCGGAGAACGGCTTTCAGTGCGGATTGCGGCGGCATATTTCCGCTCCATTGGCATAAACGCTCGCGGCTTTGACGCATGGGAACTGGGGTTTGTTTCCAATTCCGATTTTGGCCACGCGGAACTCATCGAAAAAAGCTGGAAGATGATTCCTGAAAAAATCATGCCTCTCATTAAAACGGGCGTGCTGCCTGTAATTACCGGTTTCATCGCGCAGGATGAACGCGGCAATATCACGACACTTGGACGGGGCGGCTCTGATCTTTCCGCCACCATGATCGCCGCAGCATGTAAAGCAGATGAAGTTCAGGTGTGGAAAGATGTTGACGGCATACTGACCGCCGACCCGCGGATTGTAAAAAATGCGCGTCCTGTTCAAAACGTCAGTTATGAAGAAGCGTCTGAACTTGCGTACTTCGGCGCGCAGGTGCTTCATCCAAGAGCCATGCTGCCCTGCATGAAAACAGGGACACCTGTGCTGGTGAAAAATTCATATACTCTCGAAGCACCCGGTACAAGGATAGGGTCTGAAAGTTTCACAACAACAAAAAACTGTGCATATGTATGCGCCATTACCGCCCGCCCCGGCGTAACGCTGGTGGACATTGTTTCAACAAGGATGCTGGGTCAGTTCGGATTTCTCGCGGAAATTTTTTCCGCCTTTGCAAGAAAAAGCATTTCAGTGGATATGGTTGCCACAAGCGAAGTGTCGGTTTCTCTAACCCTGGACACCGCCTACGATCTTGGAGAACTGAAAAAAGAACTGTCCAAAATCGCCAGCGTGGAAATAAAAAAAGGGAAAGCAATAATTTCGATTATCGGCGATGTCAGGCGTTCATCGGAAATTCTGGCAAGGACATTCAAAATATGCCAGCTCATCGGCGTGCCGGTACAAATGATTTCCCAGGGCGCAAGTAAGGTAAACATCAGTTTCATAGTGGACGACATTGAGGCGGAAGAAGTGATTAAATCCCTTCACATTGAATTTTTCGGAAAATTGGAGAGGTTATCATGAAACTTTGTTTCATGTTCGATTATATGCCGCTGTGTTGCTTCGTTGCTACGCAACGCGCAACGGCGCGGCGTAATTAGAGGTTATCATGAAGATAGCGATTATCGGCTACGGCAAAATGGGGAAAATGGTAGAGCAGATTGCCCGCGCTCAGGGGCATACGATTTCTGTCATTGTAGACCCGTTTGCAACGGAAACGCCGCCGGAAGTGCCTTTATACAAAACCATCGCCGAAGCAGACCTTATTTCCGCCGATGCGGCAATTGAATTTACTCAGCCGTCTACAGCAGTGGCGAATCTTATCGCTCTTGCGGAAAGAAAAATTCCCACGGTAACGGGAACAACGGGCTGGCAGGAGCGAATGGGCGATGTTGCCATGGCAGTCGAAGCCGCGAAAAGCGCTCTGCTCTGGTCGTCCAATTTTTCAATCGGAGTGAATCTGTTTTATCGCATCGCCTGGTATGCGGCGGAACTGGCAAACGAATTTCCCGAATATGACATCGGCGGCTTTGAGGCGCACCACAATAAAAAACTGGACAGTCCTTCGGGAACCGCAAAAACATTGGCGGAGGGAGTAATTTCCAAAATTGAGCGGAAGAAAAAGATTGTCTGGGAAACACTTGACCGCCGCCCCGAAGCGGACGAACTCCACTTTCCAAGCCTGCGGATGGGCGCAGTACCCGGCCAGCACAGCTTGTTTTTTGATTCCGCAGCGGATACTATCGAAATTACACACACTGCCCGCAGCCGCGAGGGCTTCGCCTCAGGCGCGGTACGCGCCGCACAGTGGCTGGCGGCGGAAAAGCGGCAGGGGATTTTCACTATTGATGAAATGCTAAAGGAAATTTTGAAGGGGAGATTATGACACAGTTTCGCGGCGCTTTTACAGCGCTTGTTACGCCAATGAAAGACACGGGGGAAGCTGACTGCGATGGTTTCCGCAGGCTTATCGAGTTTCAGATAACGGAGGGAATAGATGGTATTGTCCCGCTTGGGACAACCGGAGAAAACCCCACCCTTGACGAAGATGAGGAAGACAAGCTCATTGAAACAGCGGTGAAAACGGCGGGGGGAAAAATCCCGGTCATTGTCGGAACCGGTTCCAATGACACCAAACACATGGTCATGTATACCGAGCGTGCAAAAAAAATGGGCGCGGATGCCGCGCTTGTGGTAACACCCTACTACAACAAACCCAACGATGACGGACTTTTGCGGCACTTTGAAGCTGCCGCAAAAGTGGGCATTCCAATCATCGTTTATAACATTGCTTCCCGCACCGGCAGAAATATCCAAACGCCGCTGATGGAAAAAATTTCACGCATACCCGGCATAATCGGCGTAAAGGAATCTTCCGGCGACATAAACCAGATGGGAGATGTGATCCGCGATGTCGCAATGCCGCGCAAAGCCGAGGGCAAGGATTTTTGGGTGCTGTCAGGCGATGACTCTTTCACGCTGCCGCTTGCTGCGCTTGGCGGAGACGGCGTTATCTCGGTCATTTCCAACCTGTTACCCACAAAAGTAAAAGCCATGACAAAAGCCGCCCTTGAGGGCAAATTTGACGAAGCGCGCAAAATCCATTATGAATTGATTCCGTTTATGAAAGCTGCCTTTATCGAAACAAACCCCGTGCCAATCAAACAGGCTCTTGCCTGGGCAGGTCTTCCTGCCGGCCCCGCGCGGTTGCCGCTTGGAAAACTTTCCCCAGCCAGCGAGACGGTACTCAGAAAGGCGATGGTTGATTTGGGTATTTTGAAGAGTTAAAGCGGCTTTTACTGCCAAATCCTGCACAGCAAAAAAAAAACAGCCCCGCCTGTTGCGGTACTGTTTTTTTCAGATTGAGCCGTGCAGGATTTGAACCTCCGACCACCGCCTTAAAAGGGCGATGCTCTACCGACTGAGCTAACGGCCCAAGACTCTTGCAAGAGCCTTTATACAGACATATAACAGAAAAAAATAATAAAAATCAAGTGGGTTTGCGGTTTTTAAGCTCAATTTCTTTTTTTTCTATTGTTTCCCTGATTATTGCAAGTTCTTGCAGGATGGCTTTTATTTCCGGCGTATCGCGGTCAATGCTTGATTGATCGCGCTCGACAAATGCAACATAGGCTTCGTTTCCCATGCGGCCAAGGAGCTTTTGAGCCTGCCCGTCAAGCTGTTTGATTTCCAGCATCAGTATGCCCCGTTCACCCAAATCCTGAGCCTTCGCTCCGGCTTTCGCGGCAAATTCTTTGGACACAGCCCATCCCTGATCAAGCAGGTCTTTCATCCTATCACTGAACGACATAATTTCCTCCTTACAAATACATTATCAAGAATATCCGATTTTGCCAAATCAATGAAGACACCTATTTTCGTTTTATGCCCAGGATAGTTATGTCATCATACTGCTCATCTTCCTTTACATGAGTATAATATAAATAAGCGTCATTTTCAGGAAAATCGCGCGTATGTGAACAATAATGTCCGTACTGCAGGAAGTGTTTTTTTAAGAATTCATCAATTTTCCTGTCTACAAGGACACGGGAATTATCACCTG
>JAIRRJ010000036.1 GCA_031256035.1 Treponema sp.
CCCCTCAGCCGCGGCCGGGGGGCGGGGGCCGCCCCCCCCCAGGGCCTGTTGCCCGAAGTCTGCCCTAAAAGCGGGGCGGCGGGGTTATGGTGTGCTGTACAAGTGAAATTTAGGCTCATTTAAGATAAAATACCACAAATTGGGGGAAATGTCAAGCAGTAAGTTGTTTTTTTAAACTGAGAATTATTGGTGTTCATCCCGCCAATGCCGATAATTTTTCACGAATAAATTCGCTCTTTTCCTTTAGGCCGATATTTCCTGTGGCAAGCAGAAGCACATTCGGCTTTTTGGGATCCGGTTTTATCTTGCCGGAAGATTCCTTCATGAGGCGCACCAGCCGCTCAACATTGACGCGGGAAACTTTGGCAAATTCCACACGCGCAACACCGCCGCGCTCTCTGAGGGAAGAAACCGCAAGCTGTCGGCATATTATCCTGATTTCCGCAAGGGCCAAAAGGGACGCCGCTTCATCGGGCAGGGGGCCGAAGCGGTCGAGAAGTTCGGCATATACCCGCTCAAACTCTTCTTTGCCGTGAATGGCGGCAATCATCTTGTAGACTTCCATTTTCTCCTGAGGTGAGTCTATGTACGAGTCGGGAATGAAACCGGAATATTCCAGTTCCAGGAGGGTTTCCGTTTCCGGCTCATAATCGGAATTTTCAAGCCGCTTGATCGCGTCATCAAGCAGCTTGACATACAGATCGAAACCGACCGAGTAAATGTCGCCTGACTGTTCGCGCCCCAAAAGATTTCCCGCGCCCCGGATTTCCATATCTTTCATCGCGATTTTGAAGCCGGAGCCAAGCTCCGTAAAATCAGAGATCACTTGCAGCCTTTTCATGGCAACTTCGGAAAGCGATTTCTCCCTCGGATAGAAAAGATACGCATAGGCCACCCGGTCGCTGCGCCCTACCCTGCCCCGGAGCTGGTAAAGCTGGGAAATCCCGTACATATCGGCGCGGTCAATGATAATTGTGTTAACGTTGGGAATATCGATCCCGTTCTCGATAATCGTGGTTGATACCAGAACATGAAAACCTCCGTGGATAAAACGGCGCATCACGTCTTCAAGCGCTCTTGCCTCCATCTGGCCGTGGGCGGTTTCAATTAACACCTCCGGCATAAGCCGCTCAAGTTTATGCCGCGTATCACGGAGGGTATCAATGCGGTTGTGCAGGAAAAACACCTGCCCTCCCCGTTCAACTTCACTGCGGATCGCTTTCACAAGCCTTTCATCGTTGTATTCCTCGACAGAGGTTTCGATGGGATGGCGTCCGGGAGGGGGAGTAGCCAAGAGGCTCATGTCGCGGATTTTTACAAGGCTCATGTGGAGCGTTCGGGGAATGGGCGTCGCCGAAAGCGTCAGGCAGTCAACATTTGTTTTAAGCTCTTTCAGCCGTTCCTTGTCCTTGACGCCGAAACGCTGTTCTTCGTCAATGACAATGAGTCCAAGATTATGGAATTGCACATCACGCTGGATAATCCGGTGAGTGCCTATCAGCAGATCAATCTCGCCTTTTTTAACCTGTTCCAGGATAACTTTTGTTTTACTCCTGTTTACAAAGCGGGACAGCATGGCGGTCTTAACCGGGAAGCGGGAAAAACGTTCAAGGAAATTTTCATAATGCTGCTCCGCAAGGATCGTGGTAGGCGCAAGAAAAGCCGCCTGCCTGCCGCCCATGATCGCCTTGAAACAGGCGCGGACGGCTACTTCGGTTTTGCCGTAGCCCACGTCTCCGCAGATCAGCCTGTCCATGGGGGATGAACTTTCCATGTCCTGCTTGATCTCATCAACACAGCGGAGCTGATCTTCGGTTTCTTCAAAAGGGAACGCCGCTTCGAACATTGTCTGCCATTCTGAGTCTTTGGGAAAGGCAAAACCCCGCGCCTGCCTGCGCTTCGAGTATAACTCAATCAGTTTTTCGGCAATATCTTCTACGGATTTTTTTACTTTGCCTTTGCGGTTCTCCCAGCTTTTCGATCCCAAAACATCAAGGCGCGGCGGCTGCCCTTCGCTGCCGATGTAACGCTGAACCAGGTTTACCTGTTCCACAGGCACAAACACCATTTCATCGCCTGAGTATTCAAGCTGAATATAGTCCCGCTCATGCCCCAGCGCTTTGATCCTCTCGATTCCCTTGAACAGCCCGATGCCGTAATTGACATGGACAACATAATCGCCGGGATTGAGTTCTATAAAAGTGTCGATGGGGCTTGAACGCACTGTTTTCAGAGAACGGGGCGGGCGTTTGCGGCGGCCAAAAATCTCGTTTTCCTGTATCAGCATGAATTTTATGTCAGGCAGCGCAAATCCGGCGGTAAGCGGAGAAGCAATCACGGAAAGCGATTTGTGTTCATCAAGGATCATCTGAATACGCCCCGCCTGAACTTCCGATTCGGCGGCAACGACAATGTTCCAGCCGCCGCCTAAAAGCGAGGCAAATTCGTCTTTCAGGTAATTAATGTTGCCGAAGAAACTGCGCGCTGGTTCGCAGGGAACATCAATCCGCGTTATTTCAGTGGGCTGGCTTTTAATACTTTTGAATGAGATGATCCGTTTACTGCCTTCGATCAATTTTGCAAAATTAAGAAGCAAACGCTCCGGCAGCGGATACTCGCGCTCTTCTCTTTTTGAGCGGGAATACAGCCCCTGATACTCGCGGCTCAAACTTTCCTGCGCATTCTCAAGCCGCTCCCTGTCGATCAACACCAGCGTTCCCGAAGCGCCAAGGTAATCAAGAAGAGTCCCCGCCTTGTCAAAGGCAAGCGGGTAAAACAACTCCTCACCCTGGGTACTGCGGCGCGCAATCAGGTCTTCAATAACTGATTTCCCGCCATCGGAAAATTCCTTGAAACCAGCAAGATTTTTCTCCAGCGTTTCAATCCGGTCATCCGTCCATATCACTTCTTTTAATGGGCGGATTAAAAGTTCCGCCATTCCCGCGCCGGATGTGCTTTGCAAAAATGGATCAAACTGCTTGATTGACTCTACCCTGTCAAAATCAAAGAGGACGCGGTGCGCCACATCAGCCCCTGTTGACGAAGTTTCCCCTCCCATAAAAATGTCCAGCACCTCGCCGCGAAGGGCAAACTCCCCCTGAACCTGCACGCGCGGCACACGGGTGTAACCGTAAGATGTAAGCGTTTGGACAAGGCTTTGGGTGTTTATCTCTCCGCCAGGTTTCAATGAAACAAGGAGGCTTTGAATATATTCAGGCGGAGGCAGGGGGGTAAGCAGCGCGCGTTCGGGAATGATGATGATACCGTCCCTGCCCAGAACCAGATCGTGTAAGACTTTTACCCTCTCCCCGAATACGGGTGAAAGCGCGGAAAGCGCCCGGTAAGGCGCGGCTCCCCACCAGGGGAATTGAAGGCACGGCAGGCCGGTTGAGGACAAATCCAGGGCAAAATCGGCGCAGTCTGTCTCCTGTGGAACAACGACAAAATACAACCCCGGCAAATTCGAATAAAGCCGCGCCAAAAGCAAAGCGCCGAAAGCCCCCTCGCAGCCCAGGATTTCAAGCGGGAACTTCTTTTCAGAAACCGCCGAGACGCACGAGGACACGGATTTTGACGCGCTGATCTTTTTTTGCAGTTCAGAAAAAGATAATAATTTCATACCCGGCTGCCGATACTATACTATAGAACTGTGTTCATAAGGAAGCTGAATGAATATTCTTAAACGCATTGCTGCCGCGGTAATTTTTTTATCTGTGATGCCGCTCTATGCCCAGACCGGAAAAGTTGACTTTAATATCCGGTTCCTTGACCGCCGGATTTATTATGTTGAAACAGACCCGGTCTATGTACAGATAACCATCACCAACAACAGCCCCGACACATACCGCTTCAAACTCGCGGATGAACGGGCGTTTTCCGTAGACTTTGACATAAGGACAATGACGAACCGTCCGCTCTCCGAGGCGGATACCCTTATCCGCAAAAGGACGCAAAATCAGCAGGTTTTCTTCCGTGAAATAGCAATGGAAAGCGGAGAATCTTTTTCATTTACGGAAGACCTGCGGGACTTCATAAATCTGAAGCAGCCCGGGTCTTACAGAGTGCGGGCAAGGGTTTACCCCGAACTGTTCCGGCACGACAGGTCTGCGGCAGCTATTATCGAATCCAACACCTTGAGCCTGAACCTCCGCCCCGCGCTCATTCCAGGACCTGACGGCATCCCGCTTGAAATGGATATTGCCACAGGAGCCGTGCTGGTACGCCAGAAACTCCCGCCGGATGAGGTTGTAGAATATATGTTAAGAGCGCGCCAGGAATCACAATGGGAAAGATTCTTCCTGTACCTGGACATTGAAGCCATGCTTTCCCGCGAAGCAGTCCAAAAACGCAGATGGCAGGCGGAAAATGAAGAAGGCCGTAAAAACATGGTGAGGGATTACCGTTTGAGGCTGCAAAATTCAGTTGATGACGGAGACATCAGCGTCATCCCTACAAAATTTGAAATTGTGGAAACCGTATACAACAACAATGAAGGAACGGTAATCGTCGTGGCAAGATTCAGAGGCTCCGACTATACGGAAATAAGGCGCTATACCTATTCCCTGGAAAGAAGGGACAACATCTGGGCAATTGTAAACTACTCGGTGGAAGGATTGGGAACCGAGGCAAACGAACGATTGACACGATAAACATAAAGGAATAAAATTAACCCTGTGAGTTCAGAAAAGAAGGCACTAATCTTAACCGATGGAACAGAATCAATTCAATCGGCTGCAGCGGCAATCGCAGACGCATTAACCGGATACAAAACGGAAGTCTGTCCGGGAGAGACGTTTGCGGGAACCGATATTCTGCCGGCTGAAATATTTTTCATTGGCTGCGAAAAAACTCATCCCGCTTCATTTGTATATTTGGCAGAAATGCTTGCGCACATTAACCTTGCGGACAGAAGCTGCGGCATTTTTTCTACAAACGAAAAAACGATTGTCTGGCTTGAAACAATTGTAAAAGATTGTGAAGCCAGTTTAGGAGAGCCTCTGTTGATAGACGGCGAAGTCAAAGCTCCGGCGGTAAAAAAATGGGTAAAGGGAATATTGAAGTGAGTTCCTTTGATTTGGACAAATATGTCAGAAAGGTTCCCGACTTCCCGAAGAAGGGCATCCTTTTTTATGACATTACAAGCATTCTGGCGGCGCCGCTGGCTTTTCAGTTTTGCATTGACCGCATGATGGAAATCTACAAAGACAAAAACATTCACGCAGTCGCCGCCATCGAAGCCCGCGGTTTTTTATTCGCCGCACCCTTCGCCGCCCGCATGGGTATCCCCCTCATCCCCATCCGCAAAAAGGGCAAACTCCCCGGCGTTACCCTGTCAAAAAAATACGACCTTGAATATGCACAGGCAGAAATCGAAGTTCACAGCGCCGATGTCCCAAGAGGCAAACGCGTACTCCTCACAGACGATCTTATCGCCACAGGCGGCACTCTGAACGCCGCCCGCTCCCTGCTTACCGAAGGCGGCGCTGAAGTCCCCGAAATTTTCGGCGTAGTGGGGCTTCCCTTCCTCAATTACAAAAAGGCGCTTGACCCCACTCCGGTGGTTACGTTGATCAATTATCACGGGGAATAAATTAAGAGAGTGTGCGTTGAATATCATGCCCCTTGTTTTCCATAGTTTGATGCGATAAAATAAGCTATACTATTTATGGGAGGCACACAATATGGAATTGGATTATTCCTGGTGGATGGAAGATGATTTTTATTTGGGCTATATTAATGAATATCCGCAGTATCCTACCCAAGGGGAGAGTCTGGTTGATTTGGAAGACGGCCTCAGGGAAATATATGGGTGGATTAAAGACGGCACACTAAAACTCAAAGAACAAAAAGGCCTCCTGAAAATAGCATAATGAAGCGGACAGAACTCATAAAGCAGCTAACTGCAAGAGGGGCAGTTCTTGTCCGGCATGGATCTAATCATGATATATATGCGCAACCCAAGAACGGTAATACGGAACCTGTTCCCCGCCACAATGAAATTAAGGAATTCATGGCAAAGAAAATATTGAAGAATCTGTCGCAGCCGTCAGCAGCCGCTCCCTGCAGAAGTATTTTCCCGAATTTCCTCACGCAAAGCAATTTCTCGACAAGACCGCACGCAAAGGCGCTGAGGCACAAAGGGGAAAGGTTAATTATGGTATATATGTTTTTACTAAATTAGTAAATTTCTCACCATAAATATCGGTATTTACATATGAAGATGATGGATATTTCCAGCACTTCTCATGTTTTCTTAACCAGTACTTAATACCAATATACTCTTCAATTTTTTTGAGGTTATATTTTTTCCATTCACAAATATCGTATAGAAAATTAAATACTATCGCACAATAAGTTTCATAACGCTGATATCTTTCATCTTTTTCAATTAAAGACTGCTCCCAATTTTCAGCAAATAATTTATTCTCAAGATATGGATATTTAATTGAATGCGTTATAATACCCTCTAATTGTAAATCAAACCTTTCACGTTTCTTTTCCCGATTTAAGAATATTGAAACAAGTGTTGCAACCACGGTTGATATGACAGTAGCGATAATTGTTGTTATAACCATTTTATCCATTATTATTAACCTCCATTCAAATTAGATGTCAATCTGTTAGATGTCAATCTGGCAGAAGCAATGAGCAATGGTTGGCATCTCCCTCCATTGCTCACTGCTCATTCCTCTCTGCTACTGCACCTTCGTCTACACTGTACTGCTACCTGCTCCACAAGGGATGACTGACACTGGTTGGCGTTCCACATTCATGAGGCAATGTGGCTATTTGATGCCTCCATTGTTCTGGCATATTCTTTCCAGAACTCTTTTGCTGCATTTGATAATTCTATGAGACATTTATATGAAGAACGCTTATAGATAACATATGTAGCCAACATACCGATTACAAACCCAACAGCATGTGTTATTAATAAAAAAACACTATGTATTTCACGTAGCAACAGGAATGAAAAAACACAGAATAAAAACAACGAAATAGTAGACAAATAAGTCATTTCATTATTACTCTTATGCATCAATTTGAATATTTTGGGTTCTTTGTCTTTGAAATGAATAAGCAAAGCATCATGAGCGGTTTCCCAACTAAAATAAGTACCATTATTTTTGTTTATAGGCTTTTCATGAAATCTGATAAGGTATGCGCCGATATTGCAAAAATTTACATAATTTTCGTACACTTTGAATGACATCGGAAACATAACAAATATTGGAAGCAACAGGACAAACATTGGAACACTCAGATACTTTTGATCAATGCTTTCTTTTAGAAAAAATGTCAGTAAAGCAAAGCTGCCAACCCAGAAAGAAATTGAGGTTGTTGTAGCATTTTTTGTAAAACTTTGATACCAGCCAGTCCTCAACATTATTTCATGGCGTAAGAATAAGTATTCTTTCTTGTTGACCTTGAACTCTTTGATCATAGCCACTCCTTTATTCACTTTTCCTTGTCCAAAAGAATTCCAAACCAATTGCAGGGGGTATGTCGCCTAACTTTACTCAGCAGCCAATATTTTTGCTCTGGCTTCGGCTCTTTCTCCCTCTCTCAATTATCCCACTCTCCGCTGAATACTCCATACTTCATCTCCAAATTGACCCCCGGTTCAGCGGTAGTTTCCTTGCGTCTGAGACTGGAGGAAGATTCTGCATACACCGCATGGCCTAGATTACTCTGTATGCCAACACTTTTTTTACCACATTAAAGTTGCTTGCATCACCGCCAGCATAGCTACCATAGCACGCAATTTCCGAACAACTCCATCCCCCCTCCCTAAGGTTGCACTAACTCCCCATTCTCCACCCTGATCGTGTTGTCGGTGGTACCTAGATCACCACTCCTGACCCATTGGTTGCTGGCATTAAAAGTACCGCGTTCAGCTGAGGAGCTATTAAGAAGTAATGCCGAACCGATTCCAGCGGCATTTTTTTTATCTTCAGCCTCGTTTGAGCCGTAGATCGTACCGGTTACAATGCGGAGGATTCCTCCTCTGCCGGAGAGATCGTATACCACCATCACCCCACCACCGCGATCAGTGGGAAACTCTCTTAAACGACCTACCTTATTGCCGGAGATTTCCCCATTGATCATGGTGAAGATTCCGCCGTACACAAACACTCCGCCGCCGCCGATACCAGTACCAACAGAAGCGCCTATGGCGGTATTGTCGGAGATTTTCCCTCCGCTCATGGTAAAGGAGCCGCCATTATTCCCGTATCGCATATACACCCCACCGCCGCTAATTTCTGCGGTATTGCCTAAGATTTCTCCCCCGCTCATGATAAAGGAGCCGGCGTACACACATACCCCCCCACCGTAATCAAAGTCTGCGGTATTGCCGAAGATTTTCCCTCCGTTCATGGTAAAGGAGCCGCCAGTCGTGTTTAGCATAAACACCCCACCACCGCGAGAAGCGGTATTGTTTGAGATTATCCCGCCGCTCATGATAAAAGAGCCCTCGTTCACACTTACCCCAGCGCCACTGCAATTGCCAGTGATAATTCCATTTCTCAGTTCCAATGATCCATTGATGTCGACATAAACCGCCGAAGCATTGTTGTTCTGTGTCTCGCCATTCTGTCCTTTCTGTAGCCCTTCCAATGTTAATTCTTCACTGTCGATGATAAGCGTTTGTCGTGCACCGATACGGAGTATATTACCTTGACCAGTAAGGTACAACTTACCACTGCCTCTTAAGGTTACGGTTAGGGTGCCGGTTGCTGTTGTACCAAAACTGTTGGTAGTAACTCCTGTTATCCCAATAACACCACTAATGGGAAGGATGTAACTGCCTGTTTTTCCGTTGAGTTGGGAAAGAGCGGTGTTCCATTCGGCGGTGCTGGTTACTACAGTTCTCACCTCCTTACTAACGCTTGACATACCCGCTTCATAGTTAGGATTGACAGCTGAACGTGCGTACACGTAATAGGTCATGAACATGGCTAAGTTGCTGAATATTCCTGTTGAAACCCATGTCAAATCTGATGAGGCTGCGTTGTTTACCGTGTGTATAGCATATTCAACAGTCTGTCCGTTGTCTGGTGCAGCTACAGTAATGGAAATGGAATTTGCGGTAACTGTAGCTACAACGGGCACACCAACTGCTGCTCCAGTGGCTTTGGTTACAATAACACTAACCGTTTGTCTTAGCGTATTGTAATTGGCTGTATAAGTCGGAGTAAAAGTTACCTCATACTGGCTGTTGCCAACAGGGGGTGTTACCGTGCCGTCTGTCCACTTAAATGTACCCGCCCCTGTTCCGCCGCTAAATGTTGATGCGGAAAGCGCCGCTCCGTAGGTGATAGCGGCGGCTGTAGGCCATGTTACAACCGGGTTGGCTTTGTGCACGGTAATGCTGACATTTTGCCTCAGCATGTTGAAGTTAGCCGCATCAGTCGGGGTAAAAGTTACCTCAAACTCGTGACTGCCAACTGAGCTGGATATGATTGTGCCGTCTGTCCACCTGAACGTACCTGCGCCAACGCCGCCGCTCAAGGTTGAGCTTGAAAGCGCCGCTCCGTAGCTTATCGCCGCTGCTGTAGGCCATGTTACTGTTGGATTGGCTTTGTTGACGGTAATGCTGACAATATGCGTCAACGTGTTGTAATTGTCAGCATCAGTAGGGGTAAAGGTTACTTCATATCCGTTGTTACTCACGGTGGGTATGGTTGATGGATTTGACCACGCAAAAGCACCCGCACCAACACCGCCGCTCAAGGTTGATGCGGAAAGCGCCGCTCCGTAGGTGATGGGGGCGGCTGTCGGCCATGTTACAACCGGGTTAGCTTTGTTGTTGACATGAACACTGACATTGTGCAACAGCGTATTGTAATTGTCGGTATCGTACGGGGTAAAGGTTACTTCATGCTCGCTGCTGCCGAACGGGGGAATGATCGTGCCGTCTGTCCATGCAAACGTACCCGCGCCTGTACCGCCGTGTAACGTTATTTCGGAAAGTGCTGCCCCGTAACCTATGGCGGCGGTGGTAGGCCATGTTACTGCCGGATCAGCTTTATTGACGGTCAAATTATCAGTATACGCCGTCAACTCGCCGCAGTATACCGCAATGGGTTCGCCGTGATGTGCAACAACCGACAACGGATCATCGTATTCGGGGATGGTGGTTATGCCGTACTGACCAAAATCCGCAAACGCCACATTGTCCGATGGACCAATATCGTAACTCATCGTTACGACAAGGCCGGTCAAGTCGGGCGCATCACCGTGGGTGTATGTCAATTTTGGCTGTGTATAAACCGCTATATTCGAAACAAATTTGTCCAGCGTTTCCGGGAAGGTGTATGACAGCGCTGCCTTTGCGCCGTTGTTGTTGGTTACAGTTGCCTTGTGCCCATTAATGGTTGCACTCAAAGTCTTTGAAAAGACATAGCCCTCAGCCGCCGTCAGTGTGACTGTAGCGGTATAAGCCGTGTTGGCGGCAAAGGTATCCGCTACTGAAGGACTCCATGTTACCGCGCTGACCTTAACATTCTCCGTTGCGCAATCCGCCGTGCTGTTCGGATGGGCGCCAAATGTTGGGGCGTGAATATGAGTTATGGCGGCAGCAGCGATAAGACCGGGGTCTTTGCCGCCAGTGGGTTTATTGTTGCCGGGTGTCTCGTTGCCGGGCGTGTCGCTGCCGGTTGGCTGATCACATGCGGTTATGGCGAAGGCTATTATTATTGCGGCTGTGATAATTCCTATGGTTTTCATACAAAAACTCCTCTTTTCAGATGTTTTGGCACAACGAGGTGTATAAAGCGATATAAAACCGCCAAATGATTATGTTCATAGTAATAATATTATGTTGTACACAATTTGTCAATAGAAATAAGGCGATATTATTACCTTGTAGGTAATTAAATGGCGCAATTACGGGAAATTTTAGCCCATAATTTGAAGAAAAAACGCCGAGAATGCGGCTTTACTCAAGGTCAACTGGCTGAAAAGGTAAAAGTGTCCACGCACCATATTGCCACCATAGAAACTGCCCGTAATTACCCTACTTTGGATTTAGTAGAACGCATAGCGAATACTTTGGAAATAGAAATTTATGAACTGTTTATAGACCCTCTTTCCCCTCATGAAGAACTGGAACGGCTCTATCACATCGTAGCGAAAAACATTGAGAATGTAGTAAGCGAAGCCATCGAAACTATTCTTCTTGGCAAGCGGAAGGATCAAATTATTGAAATCAAGCTGAAAGATGCCACACCTGAAAAACCGGAACCCTCCGCCGATGCCCGGAATCCGGGCCGAGGTTCCCCTCAGGATATTACCGTGAAATCCGTTAAGTCAGGCATTCCAAAAAAGCCAAAGAAGAAAATCAAATAACGTTTGGGATGTCATTGACATTTTTTCTGAGAACTACAACTCATCCCATCCGCAAAAAGGGCAAACTCCCCATTGCTGCCTAACCCCAAAAAGTTACTGAGAACCGGTTGCGTTACATGCGGGAAATCGGCCCAAAGACCGCTTTCCCGCAAACAATTCCGAATCACTCTTTGAGGTTAATGTACTTAATCGCTGTTCCGCGGAAATCAATGTTTACAATTTCGAAGGTGGTTGTCTGCCCAGTTAATAAAAACGATATCGGCCCTATTAACGGAATTGTTGTTACTCTCCGATCTACCAGGATGTCTATCACGAAATCTGTTTCGGGGTACTGCCTTTTGGCTACCTCAAGAAAGTCAATAAGCCCGGAACGTCCTCCTTCGCGGACAGTGTGCCTAACCTCGCCGAGAATCACAAATTCTGAACCCGAATTGACCGTGTTGAGAATAGGAGTCGTTGACACACAGCCAACGGCGATTGCCCCGAATGCCAGCGCCAATAGCAGCATTCCCAAGAAATGTTTCTTTCCAGCCATAGTTTTCTCCTTTACTTTGGCAACAAAATATTTTTCAGTTATATGTTTGGATTTCATAAATTTCCAATTTTTATTGGTGTTCCGCAATAACAACATCTCTGCTATTATCCCAATAAATTTTCAGATTTTATGGCACATAACTCCATGTATACGGGAGACGATAACTCCTTTTTGTCTGATGTTTTTTTCGCACAACAGGGTGTTTAATGCGATAAAAACTATGCTTATGATAGTATAACCTATGCTCTACATAGTTTGTCAAGTCCCGAAAAGTACTTATTATGCGAAAAAGATACCTAAATGGCACGCCTTCAGGAAATTTTCACTAAAAATTTGAGGAATCTCCGCCGTAAAAGCGGCCTTACCCAAGCCGAGCTTGCCGAAAAGGTCAATGTGTCCACACATCATATTGGCATGATAGAAATGTCCCGCAATTATCCAACTTTGGAACTTGTTGAGCGGATTGCAAATGCCCTGAACATTGAAATACATGAATTGTTTATAGACAACATTCATTCCAACAATGAATTAGCCCGCCTCCGTCAGGAAATCAGGGGCGACATGGAACAATTGTTTGAAAAGTTTCTGGAAAGAATCTTAACAGGTAAATTTGGGGAAGAAAAAACTGAAATAAGGGTTACAGGTTCTTCGCTTGAAAAACCAAACATAACTGTGAAATCAGTCAAGTCAGGCATTCCCAAAAAGCCAAAGAAAAGCTAAACAATACCTACAGTTATTTGCCATACAATAAAGTATATGAGTGACACAGAGTTTTATCAACAGTCTCATTTAATTTTCGTACCAATGAAAACTTTTAGCCCCTAGGAGAATCGAAGCTTCCAGTCGGCGGCGTCCTGCCGCCTCCTTCCAGCCCGCCCTCAAGCCCTGTCGGCGCCATCAAGAGGGGAACCTTCACCGCGTTGCAGCTCGGTTGAGGTTCCATGGCGCCTTTTCCTCCCGTAGGTCGGCGGGCTTTCGGGAGTTCGATTCTCAATTAACGGTCATTGATACTTTTTCTCGCTGGTATTTAATTTTTGTTTATTGGAAAATTAGCCCCTAGGAGAATCGAACTCCTCTTTTAAGATTGAGAATCTCATGTCCTAACCGATAGACGAAGGGGCCATGTGAACAATATATCATATAGTACCTATTCTGTGTCAACACCGCTGTTTTTCAAAACAAACTCTTCAGTTTGCTTATAACCCTGCCCGCCAGAGAATCGTGATCCTTGATGATTGACACGAGTGAGTTATGGTCTATTTTGATGATGTCTTTTTCCCGCTCGTAGCTTTCACGCGAATCCGAAGCATGGGCGGTGTTGACCATGACGCTTGAGCCGAACTCGCGGCGCACAGTGCCTTCGCGCGCCTTCAGCGGATCGGTGGAGCCGAGAACATCCCGGATTTTATTCACCGCGTTCTCACCTTCATACACAAGGATCATACATTTAACATCATCCAGTTTTTTCGGTCCTTCAACCAAATGGCCGTTGGGGCGTTTGCCGGACATAAATTCCACAATTCTGTGAAACTGATCCTGAGCGCACTCGGCGCCTAAATTGTTGTTGAGAAGCTGCTTCATTCCGTCGCTCAGGCTGAAACCGAATTCTTTTTCCAGAAGTTCCTGCGCCCTTTTACCGAAACTGGCGGCGAGTTTTTCCTTCAGCATAGTTTCCACCGGGCCGTAAAAATCAAGAGCTTCCGATAGTGAAAAACGGTGAACCTTAATTCCTATTACGCGCAATCCGGTGCGTGAAAACATATCGATGATTGTTCCGGGACGGGAAGAATTGTGCGTCCAGTTATCCGGTTTTATGATAACAAGGGTTCTTTCAATTTTTGAAGGATCGGGATAGACGACATTCTGAACTATGTTTTCCTTTCCTTCAAGAAAATCGGCAAACATCCGCAGGTCATTATTCGCTTCATCCTGCCTTCTGGGCGTAAGAACGGCAGGCTCAAAATATCTGACCTCTTCGGGGTTGTCCGCTGAAAAGATCAAATCCGAATAGGTGTCGCGGATTGTCTCGCCTGCAAGAGCGTCCACCTCAACATGCTGGGTGTACAAATGCCCGCAGGCGTTAAGCAGCTGCTCGCACGGATTCTCTCCGCGGAAAAGCAGCAGCAGCGTCCTGTGCGGCCTTCCGCCGGACGGGACAAAATGGCGCTTTACATAATCAGCCAGCAGAACCAACTGATGTTGAGGCGCACGATCCCGCAGGGATTGAGAGTATTTCTCGGCAAATTCTACATCGGGCGCAAACATTTGGGCGCCAACCAATTCCAAATCGGTGCGTGAAAGCAGCCGCGAAAGAACGCCGCCGGTTCTGCTTTTTGCTATTGTGTATGGAGTCACAAGTACATAGGATAGTGTCTTACTCATGCCCAATACTATACTTTTATCAAACAATAAGCAATGTGGTTGATTGTACAATTATGGTCATTCAAAAATGTATGCCAAATAAATTACTTGAGGGGTGCTGGGGGTAAAAGTGCCGTGCCCCGCCGCGGTGCTTTTGACCCCCAGCAGGACCCCATGAAATATCTTCAGGCATACATTTTTGTTTTTACAGTAATTTGGAATATCGGCGGCATTGCATTTTCTTTTATTGTTTAATAAAATTGACCATGCTGCGAACCATGCGTAACATCGGCATCATGGCGCATATTGATGCCGGTAAAACCACCACCACCGAACGCATCCTCTTTTACACCGGCAAAAGCCACCGTATCGGTGAAGTCGATGACGGGGAGTCTATCATGGACTGGATGCCGCAGGAGCAGGAACGCGGCATTACCATTCAGAGCGCGGCGACCACTACTTACTGGAAAGATCATCAAATCAACATAATTGATACTCCCGGACATGTGGATTTTACAGCCGAGGTGGAGCGTTCCCTGCGCGTGCTTGACGGCGCGATTGCGATTTTTGACGCTGTGCACGGAGTGGAGCCTCAAACCGAAACCGTGTGGCGGCAGGCAAACAGGTACGGCGTGCCATGCGTGGGTTACGTAAACAAAATGGATCGTATGGGCGCGGATTTTTATTTTGTCCTTGAAGATGTAAAAAACAAACTTGGCGCAAATACGGTGGCTCTGCAAATTCCAATCGGAAAAGAAAGCTCATTCGAGGGCGTTATTGATTTGATCAAAATGGAAGAAATCCACTGGGGAAGCGAAGGAGACATGACCTTTTCCCCAATCGCGCCTGAGCGCGAAGCTGATGCAAAGAAGTGGCGCGAGAAACTGATCGATGCCCTGTCCCATGTTTCCGATGCCGTTACCGAAAAATATCTTGCGGGTGAGGAACTGGACGCCGCGCTCTTACGGAAAGAGATTCGCAAGGCTGTCCTTAACCGCGATTTTCTTCCGGTGTTTGCCGGAGCTTCAAGACGCAACATGGGCGTTCAGCCGGTAATTGATGCGATAGTGGATTACCTTCCCGCGCCGGATGAAGCTTCTCCTGCAACCGGCCTCTACTTAAAAAAAGAAGAAGAGATAAAAATCCCCTGCGATCCCAAAGGTCAGCCGCTTGGCCTTGTGTTTAAAATTCAGAATAACCGTGAAGCGGGAAGCCTCTGTTATGTGAGAATGTACTCAGGCGCGTTAAAATCAGGCAGCGCGCTTTTTAATGTTGGAAAGAAAAAGCGCGAAAGGGCGAACAGAATCCTGCGTATGCACTCCAATAAATCGGAAGACATTGACAGCCTTGCCGCGGGAGACATAGGCGTCATCATCGGGATGAAGCTCGCCCAAACGGGTGATACCGTGGGCAGCGAAGGCTGGCCTGTTCTGCTTGAAAAGATGCAGTTTCCGGAGCCTGTCATTTCCATTTCGATAGAACCCAAAACAATTTCCGATCAGGATAAATTAAAGGATATTCTTGCAATTCTTTCCAAGGAAGACCCCACCTTCACGATAAGGGAAAACGAAGAGACAGGTCAGCTCATCATTTCCGGCATGGGGGAGCTTCACCTTGACGTGCTTGTTACGCGCATATTGAAAGAGTATAAGCTGGGCGCAAAGGTCGGCAATCCGCAGGTAACATACCGCGAATCCATCAGCAAGGCAAATGAACACACAGAAAGTTTCTCAAAAGTTATCGCCGGAAAGGAAAATGCCGCAGGAATTACATTGCGGGTAGAACCTGCCGGGCGCGGATCGGGCAACAAGTATGTGTGCGCCGCAAAAGCAGGCAGAGTAGAAATTCCGGTTGAAATTACGGAAGCGATTGAGCGCGGCATAAACGGCGCGTTTTCTTCCGGCATCGTTATGGGCTATCCCTGCATTGACATAACGGCGACTGTTACCGACATTCAGTATTCAGAGCTTACAGGCACTGAGTTCGCCTTTGAAGCCTGCGCCAGCATGGCGTTTGACGAAGCCTGCCGCGCCGCCAGCCCCATAATGCTTGAACCCATCATGGCGGTAGACCTTACCAGCCCCCATGAATTTGTAGGCGAAGTGATGGCTCTTGTTACCCAGCGCGGCGGGCAGATTCACAGCATGAATTCAAAAACTGATATTGACGAAATAAAGGCGCAGGCGCCCATGGAAAAAATGTTCGGCTTTATGACCAGCCTTCGCAGCGTCTCGCAGGGGCGCGCAAACTTCAGCCTTGAATTTTCACATTTTGAAAAAAAGACAGAACGATAACTGTCAGTCCACCAGCGGCTCATCCTGATCCATCAGATCGGGAATGGTATAGACCAGTGAGCCTGATTTGCGCACACGCAGTTCAGCAAAACCTTTGGAAACCATGGCATCGAGGTCTTTCTTCGCTTCTTCAACTGAAATATTGGCGGCAAGCGCAACTTCGCTCGCCGTGAGAATGCCTTTATTATCCTTCGCCAGTTTCAGTATTGACCGTTCGACAGTCATCTTTTTATCACCGACAATATGAGCCTCGCCATCGCTGACAGTGCGCCATGATTTATTGTTCGGAAAATTATTTTGATTGCCGCTGTAAATGGCGCGGCGGATATTCGCCTCTCTTACCTGACTGGGCAGGGTAAAAAAATCGTAAACAGAACCGACCATTGCAAGCCCGCCTGTGAACATCCACAAGAGGCCAGTCGGGATTTTCCCCAGATAAAAACGATGAAGCCCCAAGGCGCCGCATCCTGAAATCAGCCAGAGAAGATATGCAATTCCCACACTGTACATGAAAACCTCAACTAACAGAATACATCATATCAACATATACGTCAATGCCGCTGACCCACAGCCCTTGGCGCATAATCCCTCCCGCTGAAAATAATCAAGGTGAGCAGGGTGATGCAATAAGGCAGCATATTGAACGCCTCCGATGGCAGAAACTGAAGGGCTTCGAGATTTACAATATTCACCGCGAGGCTCAATGAAACGCCGAAGAGGAAAGCTGCGCCCATTATGCCGATGGGCAGCCATCTGCCGAAACACACTGCGGCAAGAGCGATAAAACCTTTTCCGTTAATGGTGGTTGCCGTGAACTGAATATCCTGACTTAAGACAATGCAGCCGCCCGCAAGGCCGGCGAGAAAACCTGAAATGAGGATCGCGGCATAACGGATTTTTTTTACATCCACGCCTGCGCAAGCCAAAGCTTGAGGGTTTTCTCCCGCGGCACGCAGGCGCAATCCCCAGGGACGCTTGTAAAGCGAAAACCACGCAGCCGCCACAACAGCAAGGGCAATCCACACGGTAGGATAAATCCCGAAAAAGCCTCCCCGCATTCCCATTCTGAAACTAGCGGTGCGATCCATGCGAAAAAGAAGCTGGCAGGCAAACGCCGTTACCCCGTTGGAAAGAAGGTTCACCCCCGTGCCGGAAATTACCTGATCGGCTTTCAGAGTGACAGAAGCAAAGGCGTGAATGAGCGAAAAAACGCCTCCCGCAAGAGCGGCGAAAATCAACGCCATAGGGATTGAAAAGCCGCTCCTTGTTTCCAGAAACACGTGTGTTACTGCCGCCGCCATTGCGCCGGCTGACATCAACCCCTCCAGCGCGATGTTCACCACACCTGAACGTTCGCAGATCATTCCTCCGGCGGCGGCTATAAGGATCGGAGATACGATCATTAATGTTGAGGGAAGCATCCTGAGTATAACTGAAATCGTTTCCACTATTTCTTCCTCCGCCATTCGACAAACAGCCGTATTCCCGTCCGCATTGAAATAAAAACCACCACAAGTGCCATGATGATCGAAGTGATTTCCTTCGGTATCTGCCGGGACTGCATCAACGGTTGTGCAGACTTCAACATTCCAAAAAGCAGCCCTGCAATGGCTGTTCCTCCGGCTGTACTGTTACCCGCAAGCGCCGCCGCGATGCCGTCAAATCCGTATCCGTCAAAGGCTGTCAATATACGCCCGTACGAAAACACGCCCAATGAAACCGAAGCTCCGGCAAGACCGGCAAACGCTCCCGCAATTGACATTGCCGCAGATATGTTAAATTTTACGTTAATGCCCGCATATTGGGCGGCGTCTTTGTTAAAGCCGGAAGCGCGCAGGGAAAACCCGAACGCTGTTTTTTCCATGATGAGCCAATAAAGCAAAATAGACGCGGCGGCGAACCACAGTCCGTAATTCAGGCGAGAGCCGTTAGTAACCGAAGCCAGCAGGCTGCTTGAAACAGATGCCGTTACGGGAAAATCAGGGGTTTTGAAGGAGTTGCTGCCGGGAAGCGCGAGGAGGATAATGCGGTGAAGATACAGGGCAATGTAATTCATCATGATGGTTGCCACCACTTCCGAAACCTTGTACCGCGCCTTGAAAAACCCCACAATGCCGCCCCAAACAGCCCCGGCGGCGGCAGCCCCGCATACCGCCATAACCCAGTGCAGAACCGGAACCGGCGGAAAATAAACTGCGATAATTTGGGCTGCGGTCAATCCCGCGATGTACTGACCCTCCGCCCCTATGTTGAATAACCCCGCACGGGCGGCAAATCCCATGCTCAATGCGCAAAGAATGAGCGGAACTGAAACTACAAGCCATTCACCGGTATAACGCGCATTCCATGTCCCGCGGCGGGCGTCAAACCCGCTTACCGCCTGCAGCATTGCCTGATACATGCCGGAAGGGTTTTTACCAATCGCAAGGATGAGCAGGGTTGCCGCAAAAAAACCAAAGACTACAGCCAGCGCGGAAATGATTCCGTCTGAACCGGTAAAGACACCAAGAATACTGTTTCTTAACAGACCAACATTTGTTTTAACAGTTTTACTTTTTAGGGGCATGATGCGTTAGTCGTCAATCGCTCTGAGGTTCTGCGGGAAACCGGGAAGGAGTTTTGCTTCCGCAAGGGTGGCGGCAACGGTAATCTCCCCGTCTATTATTTGCTTTTTGATAATCTCAAGCTGATCCGTAATACCGCCGAGAGCGGGATTGGCGGCGGAATAGCCCACGCCGCCGGCTTTAAGATCAAAGACAATTACTTCGCCCTTAAAAGTATTGTTTTTAACCGCGTTAAGCGCATAGATTACCGCCGCATCCACCCGCTTGAGCATGGAAGTAAGCACGGCGGAATCTTCGGCATTGTACAACCCTTCCTCATATTGATCGGAGTCTACACCGATTGCCCAGACATTCCTGCCGGCGGCGCGGTATTCCTTCGCCTGGGCGATTGTCCCGTTGCCGCTGTCCCCCGCCGCGGTATAAATTGCGTATATGCCGGAATCATACCAGTTCTTTGCCTGCATCTTTGCAAGTCCCGGTTCGCCCCAACTGTTCACATAATAGTCAACAATACGGGCTTCAGGGAGTATCGAAAGGATGCCTTGCACATAACCTACTTCAAACTTTGTGATGACGGCGCCTGCCATTCCGCCGATAAAGCCAAAACCGGGATTTACAATGCCGTCTCCCTTCGCCTTTAACGCAGCCGCTACGCCCACAAGATACGAACCTTCATGTTCAGCATAAACCGCCTGCATGACATTCTTTGACTTTAACCCGCCCACATCAATAAGCAGATATTTTTGCTGAGGATTATCAGCCGCTGCTTCATCCACCGCCCTGCTCCACGTATAGCCAGCGGCGGCAATCAGATCGTAACCTTCGTCTGTAGCCTGCCTGAGAGTGGGAACGCGCATATCCTGGCTCCGGGCGGGAAACACATCGTAGGAAAGCCCCCTCTTGCTTTGATTTGCCCAGGTGTCACCGTAGAATTCAAGAATTCCCCGCCATGCAGCCGCGTTAAAAGATTTATCGTCAACACCGGCGGCATCCGTAATCAGTCTGATTGTTATTCCGTCAGCCGGGTCTGAGGCTTTTTTTTGACAGGCGGTGAAAGAAAGCAAAAAAAAACCAAAGCACAGAATTTTTAACATCATAATAATGGGCACACCCGGATTCGAACCAGGGACATCTTGCGTGTAAAGCAAGCGCTCTAACCAGCTGAGCTATGCGCCCGAACAACAGCACCGCGAAGCGGTGTTGCCTCTTTGAACTTGTTCAAAAAGTACCTTGCTTGAAGCGGCTGACCGAAGGCAGCCGCTTATCTCTCTTTTTGAACTTGTTCAAAAAGTACCTTGCTTGAAGCGGCTGACCGAAGGCAGCCGCTTATCTCCCTTTTTGAACTTGTTCAAAAATTACCTTGCTTGAAGCGGCTGACCGAAGGCAGCCGCTGATC
>JAIRRJ010000078.1 GCA_031256035.1 Treponema sp.
GAAATACAGGCGGCAGTGGGAGATACATTGCCTGCTCTGGTCGCTAAGATAAACGATTCATCCGCACCTGTGAAAGCGTATATCGATCCGCAGACAAGAGGGCTTGTGCTGGAAGGGACAAACGCCCATCTAATCCGCGCTGAGGATCGCGCCGGCGGGGCAACAGTATTGCGCGATCTTGGCATTATAAGGGGCAATCTGGAAAACGACGCTCCCAACTGGGCAAGTTCCGCGAGGGTTTTCGGCGGCTCAATATTTGACATGGTTATCCGCCTGCGGGACGGAATGTTCCGGGGAGATCAGGATTTTATTGGCAGCCAGGGAATAGCCGGCATGGATCTTGCGATTAACAATGTCGCTTACAGGATCGCCGACATCGGAAGCCGTCAGGAAAGGGCGCAAATGGCATGGGAGCGGATTAACAAGGAAATTCCGAATATTACCAACATGCTTTTAAGGGAGACAGGGCTTGATATGGCGGATGCCGCAACCGATCTCAAATGGATACAGTTTGCGCATCAGGCGGGGCTTCAGACAGCGGCAAGGATTCTGCCGCAGACATTGCTGGATTTTTTAAGGTAAAATAGATCAGAGGAGTTTATACAATGAAAGTTGCAACCAAGGCTTACGGACAGATTGAAGTTGATGAAAAGCAGAAGATATTTTTTCCTCAGGGGCTTTTGGGCTTTGATGATAACAAGGACTATGTGCTGCTTGACGCCGAAGCTCAGCCGTTCTATTGGCTCCAGTCAACCGATGATAAGGAGATTGCCTTTGTCCTTGTAAATCCTTTTTTGTTTCGCCCTGATTATGAAGTAAACATCCCGAATGAAGAACTTGTCGAAATTGGCATAACGTCTCCTGAAAAAGCGGTTATCTTCTCCATTGTTACCATACCGCCGAACGGAGAGCCGATGACAGCTAACCTTCAGGGTCCTCTTGTGATAAACAGGGACAACATGACCGGAAAGCAGGCGGTTCTTGCGGACATACGCTGGCGGACAAAGCATGATTTAATTGCGGAATTGAACGCGGCGGGGAAAACATAATGCTGATATTATCCAGGAAAGTAAACGAAAAAGTGATGATAGGAGACGAAATTACCGTTTCCATCATCGAAGTCCGCGGAGATCAGGTGCGCATCGGCATTGACGCTCCGAAAAAAGTAAAAGTTTTCAGGCAGGAAGTTTTTGACGCGATCAAGGCGGAGAACAAAGCTGCTTCCGCCTCCGCTCCCGTTATCCCGCAATTGGATTTCGGCGGCGCCAGTCGCGAAAAGATATAATCTTTTTTTCAAAAAAATTACCTGCTGCATTTCTCAATCTGTTTAACAAGGCTTGCAATATCACGGGGCAGGGGAGCGGTAAGGATTGCATCTCCCGGCAAAATCAGTTCCATGGCGTGAAGCCCAAGCCTTGCAAGTAACGGTTTTTCGTCCACAGGATCGCCCCTCCAGCCGCGCTTGAATGAAGAAAGCAGCACAGGTTTTTCCTTTCCGTATAAACTGTCGCATACTACCGGGTTTCCAAGAGAAGCGGCATGTACCCTGATCTGGTGGATTCTCCCGGTTTCAGGCAGGGCTTCAAGTACGGTGTAATTTCCCGCGCTTGCCTTTTGAATAAAGCGGGTAACAGATTCCTTGCCGTGGAATTTGTCAATTATCGTCTGATGCTTTTTGTTGCCGTTCGGGACAAGGGCAAGATCGCAAACGGTTTCTTTCCATGACGGCCTTCCGTGTACAACGGCGATGTAGCGTTTTTGAACCTGCCGCTGTTCAAAGGCAAGTGAAAGTTCGCGGTGGGTTTCTTTTGTCTTTGCGAATACGACAATCCCGGATGTTTCCTTGTCTATGCGGTGGACTGTATAAATTTTCGCATAACCAAAATCGTTTTGTATGAGCCTGTCCAGCCTTTCTTTTGAATCATCCCATCTGTCGCCGCCTACGGAAACCCCTGATGCCTTGTTTACTGCGATTAATTTTTCATTTTCAAAAATTACCGAATAGGGCGGCTGCGTTTTCACTGTTTTCTCGATCCGGGTTTTACTGCGGGGATTCCCTTTTTGCACAGTTCACATTCTGCCGCGTCCCAATTTGCCGCAGTTAACTTTACGGCGGGGTAAAACGGCATTGGAATGTCAGCCGCATTTTCCGCACGCCTGTCTGCCACGCAGGCCAGGGCTGTTATTTTTGCCCCCGAAGCTTCAAGCGCTTTAGCGCACTCCAGATAGGATTTTCCGGTGGTCACGACATCCTCGACAATCAGGACATTTTGCCCCTGCCGCACCTCGAATCCCCGGCGTAAAACCATTATCCCCGATTCGTCCCTCTCTGTAAAAATAGCGGGTAAACCCAACTGCCTTGCTAGTTCCCATGCGGCGATGATCCCGCCCATTGCAGGGCCAACCACAATGTCAACTTTTAATTTTCCGGTTTTTATATCTTCCCTGATGCGCCGGGCAACTTCTGCAAAAGCGGCTTCCGCCTTGTCAGGATATTGCAAAAGCTTCGCGCACTGAAAATATTTATCCGAATGTCGCCCCGAACTTAACAAAAAATGCCCTTCCAGCATAGCGCCAGTACTGCGCAGTAACTCAATTATTCTTTCCATGATTTAACTCCTCATCTTTCATTAAATGTAAAATATCCTTGATTTCCTCTAAAAGAGCTTCTTCGGATGGCAAATACAACTGGTATTTGCTTGTGAGAATGTTTGTATTATTCTCCGGCAGTGTAATTTTTACCAATGTATCATTTTTGTCGGCGCAAAGTAATATACCGACAGTCGAATTTTCATCCTGCAGCTTTTCATAACGATCAAAATAGTTTACATACATTTGAAGTTGTCCCAGATCATTGTGTGTTATTTTATGCGTCTTGATTTCAATAACAACGAAGCAGCGAAGCAAACGGTTATAAAAAACTAAGTCAGCAAAAAATTCATCATTTTCAATCAGCAGCCGTTTTTGCCGTGCGATAAATGAGAAACCATTACCCATTTCAAGCAAAAATTCCTGCAAATGGGTAATCAAGGCTGATTCAAAATCCTTTTCGTAATATACTGCCTGGCGTTTTAATCCAAGAAATTCCAAAACCATCGGATCCTTAATGATTTCAGCTGGGTGTTCAGGAATACGTTCTTTTCTTGCAACTGCCAATACAGTCTCTTTTTCGTTACTGATAAGCAAACGTTCATAAAGAGAAGCATTGATTTGCCTTTCTAATTCACGGCTTGTCCAGCCGTTATTTAAAGTTTCAAGTTCATAGTATTCACGTTTGGAATCATCGTTAATCGCGATTAACAACCGGTATTGCGACCAGTTAAATTGCGTCCGCACTGCGGACGCAATTGGATAAGTTCTGTAAAATTGCCGGGCGCGTTCAAGCTGACGGATCCCGAAGCCGCTGCCAAATTCAGGTTCAATCACTTTTGCCAGATTTTTAATCAAGTAAGCGCCGTATTCTGCGCGTTCTTCACCATGTTGTTCTTCAACAAAGATACGTTCACCCAGCCGCCAATACATTAAAACGCGCTGGAAATCCACGCTACGAACGGCTGCGGTTTTAGCTTCTGAAATAATAATCTTGATGTCATTGTAGAAAGCTGTGCTGATAGTCAAACTTCCGGCGTTATTTGTCTCCATACCTTACCTTGCAATACAAATTTCACCTACACCAGAAAGACCTGCTGTTTCCATATACTGGCCTATACCGTCTATAATCTCAATCATTGCCGCAGGATGTGCGAAGGTTGCCGAACCCACCTGTATCGCGGCAGACCCCGCCATGAGGAATTCCAGCGCGTCCTGCGTGCAGGCAATGCCGCCAAGCCCCACGATTGGGACGTGTACTTTTGCATTTTTGAGAGTATCAAAAAGTTCCCACACCATGCGGAGGGCGATGGGTTTTATCGCGGGGCCTGAAAGTCCGGCTGTAACATTGTCAAAGACGGGCTTGCGCCTGACCATGTCGATTGCCATTGCCTTGAATGTGTTTACGAGCGAAAGCGCATCTGCTCCCGCCTTTACGCAGGCAAGGGCAACATCCGCAAGGGACGGAGCGTTAGGTGAAAGTTTAACCATGAGCGGCTTTTTTGTGCATACACGGCGCACTGCCGCAGTAAGCGCGGCTGCGGTATCCGGCTCAAGGCCGAATGCCATCCCCCCGGCTTTTACATTGGGGCAGGAGATATTTAGTTCTATCATGTCTACATCGCTGTCGTTGAGCAGCGCCGCCCCGCTGGCATATTCCTCAGTTGCCGCCCCCGACAGGTTCGCGATTATTACAGTCCCCAGTTTACGCATTCGCGGCAATTCGTTTTCGATAAACGCGGGTATACCGGGATTTTCAAGGCCGATGGAATTGAGCAGTCCCGACGGAGTTTCCCACACGCGGATGCCGCTGTTTCCCGTTCTTGGGTTTAACGTCAGCCCCTTGGTGCAGATTCCCCCCAAGCGCGATGTGTCAATGATCTGCGCGTATTCGCTTCCGTAGCCGAATGTCCCCGAAGCCGCGATAACGGGATTTTTTAGGCGCACTCCCGCGATATTTACTGAAAGGTCGCTGATGTTAGTCATCGAAGATCAGCTCCTTTGTGTCAAAAATCGTGCCGTCTTTACCTTTTGCAACGGAGTTTCCCGCGCAACAACGATGATTTCCGTTTAACGTGCTGACAGTACAGCCGAGACACGCGCCGACACCGCATGCCATCCGTCTTTCAAGAGAAACAAAGCAGGGTAGGGCGGCTTTTTCGCATTTTTCTTTCAACGCTTTTAACATTGGCTCCGGTCCGCACGCATACACCGCGTCGTATTTCTCCGACAAATCAAGGAAATCTGGAATTCTTCCCGTATGCCTCTCGCAGAGGCGTGTCGGAGATGTCCAATAAGTTTGTAATTTTATTTTTTTACCACGAACCTCACGAACTTTTACTTTGTAATCATTCTTAGTTCGTGTTGGTTTGTGTTGGTTCGTGGTAGAATTTATTTTTTTCGGACAGCTCCGCGACACGATGGAAGAATCAGAAACCACATTCTCTTCACTTTGAGCCTCCGCGCCTCTGCGAGAAGTCTTTGTTGAAAAATTTTCAACCGCAATAATCAGTTTTTTCGCGTTGACAGCGCCGCCGAGCATGGCAGCTTCTTCCTCTTTGCCGCTGAAACCCTGCCTGAAACCGGCGTAAAAGTGAAAGTTATAATCCGGCTTTTCGGCGGCAAGGGCGGCAAGCGGGGCAATGCCGACTCCGCCGCTTACGAGGGCGATTTTTCCCCCTGCCGGTAAAAAATCTTCCCATGCGTTCCCAAGGGGGCCAGTCAACTCCGCTTCTTCTCCGGTGTGCATGGCGGCGAGTTCCTGTGTCCCCTTGCCCCTTTTTGCAATAAGAAATTTTACCACGGAGTTATCCATAAACCCGGCGACACTTAGCGGACGGGCAAGAAAAACTGAGCTTCGCAATGGTTTTACCATAAAAAATTGCCCCGCTTTTGGGGCGGGGCCGTCCCAGTGAAAATACAGCGAAAAGACTTCATCGTTCACAGGAGTATTGTTTATAAGAGGGCAGACGATGCTTTTCACTCCGCTCATGCTGTTGCTGCCGTTTTTGAAACCGCATTTCGGATTTCATCGCGCATTTTTGTAACCGCCTTCCGGGCGGCTTCGGCTGCGAAGGCATTGTCCGCTTTTTCGGGATCGTCTGCGGTTTGTTTCCAGGCGGTAATAATTGAACGTGAAGCATTTACCACGCCGCCGTTTCCCTGCCGCAGTAATAGCGCCGCGTCTTCTGCGCCTCCGCCCTGCGCTCCGTAGCCGGGAATCAAAAAGAACAGGCTGGGGTAATTTTTTCTGATTTCAGCGGCTTCTTCCTTTTCAGTACAACCCACCACTGCGCCGAAAATACCGTAACCGCATCTTCCATTGCGCTTTTGGGCAATTTCCGCCAATTTATCTCCCAGCGCATGGTAAACCCGCTTTCCGCCGCCTGTTTCAAGGTACTCAAAGTCCCTCATCCCCGGATTGCTTGTCCGCATGAGGACAAAGGCGCCCTTGCCCATTGTTTCAGCCATCGCATGCCACGGTTCAACAGAGTCCATTCCCATGTAGGGGTTAAGGGTAACAAAATCAGCTTCAAAATCGCCTGTAAAATGCGCTTTTGCATAACGTTTCGCGGTATCGGCTATGTCGCCGCGTTTTATGTCGGCGATGACTAAACTGCCTTTTTTACGGATGTATTTTAACGTTTGGGAATAGGCTGAAAGCCCGGCGATGCCCATTTCTTCATAATAGGCGATCTGCACCTTGTAACAGGCGGCAACGTCAAATGTGGCGTCTATCAGAGCTTTGTTAAATGCCAGAACCGCTTCCGCGTCATTTCCGGCTTTTTTCCTTTCCGCAGGCGGCACATAATCCGCCGCAGTGTCCAGCCCTACGCAGACGTGCCCTTTTTTTTCAACTTCTTCGTATAACAGATCGACTGCTGGCAATAGCCTTACCATTTCTTGATTTCTCCCGCGGAAATTATTTCATCGCAGTATTCGCAGCGGTATGTGCGAAGCTCTGAATTTTCCAGATGGAAAATGTGAGGTATATATTTTTCCGTTGAACTTATGCACCGGGGATTTTTACAGACAAGCACGTTTTCTACTTTTTCGGGAAGCTGGAGTTTTATCTTTTTTGTTATTTTTTCATTCTGAATAATGTTCACCGTAATGTTCGGATCGATAAGTCCGAGTACGTCAAGATTTATAGAAATGTCATTGTCGATTTTGATGATGTCCTTCCTGCCCGATCTTTCCGAGGCGGCATTGGTAACAAAGGCGACCGTGAAGGGAACTTTGTCAAGGCGGAGCCAGTTAAAAATCCTGATCCCTTGTCCCGCCTTTATATGATCGATTACGATCCCGTTTTTTATTTCTTCAATGTTTAACATACTAAGCAGCCCCCAGTATCAAAGCTAAAAGCGCCATGCGCGCGTACATTCCGTATTTTGCCTGTGCAAAGTAAGCCGCGCGCGGATCATCGTCCACTTCGACAGAAATTTCGTTTACTCTGGGCAGGGGATGGAGTACTGTCAAATTCTTTTTTGCGGCTTCCATTTTTTCCCTGTTTAACACATAAGTGTCTTTCAGGCGGATGTAGTCTTCTTCGTTGAAAAAACGTTCCCGCTGAACTCTGGTCATGTAAAGCACGTCCAGTTCCGGCATGGCTTCTTCCAGGCTTTCCTTCTGTAAAAAATCAATTTTCTGTTTTTGCAAAAGCCGGACAATATATTCGGGAAGGACAAGCTCGCGCGGAGAGATAAAAAACATCCGTATTTTTTTATACCTCATCAGGGCTTTTGCCAGTGAATGGACAGTCCTGCCGAATTTCAGGTCGCCGCAAAAACCGATGGTAAAATCCTCGATTTTCCCGGTTCTGCGCCTGATCGTCAAAAGGTCAGTCAGCGTCTGGGTAGGGTGGTGGTGTCCGCCGTCTCCCGCGTTTATTACCGGAACCGGAGAGTACCGGGACGCAAGCAGAGCCGCCCCTTCCTTTGGGCTGCGCATGACAATGGCGTCCGCATAACTTGCCGCCATGCGTATGGTGTCTGCAAGGCTTTCGCCCTTTGCGGCTGAACTTGAGCCGGGTTCGGCAAACCCCAGGCAGCTTCCGCCCAGCCGCAGCATTGCCGCTTCAAAGCTCAGGCGGGTTCTGGTGCTGGGTTCAAAAAACAGCGTTGCAAGGAGTTTTCCGCGGCAGCTTTCCCGCATGAATTTTTCGTCTTTTTCCATCTTTTCCGCCAGAAAAAAGAGGTTTTCAAGCTCTTCCAGCGAAAAATTTTCCGGTTCGACAAAGGATCGGCCTTTCAGCATTTACCCTCCTTGCATAAAAAAAAAGCCGCCCATATAGGCGGTTCTCAGTCAACTTCAATTTTTGCGCGTCCGGCAACTTTCATGGTTGATAATATACCTGAAAAAACATTTTTTGGCAAGCGAAAAAGGTATTATTTTTAAGGAAAAAAGTTGCATATATTGTCATTTTAGGCTATATTATAGAATGGGTAGTTGTTCTTGTCCGGTTTTTCATGGAGCGCGTTGATAGTCTATGCTCTCCGGTTCAGCCTCTGGGGTATTTCAGACTTGCCTAAATTTTAGTATTATGGGGTTATAAATCTGCAAAAAATCATATTGCAGGAGGTAAACGGTTAATGAAAAAAACACTGGCAAGCTTTTTTACGTTGTACCCCCCCCCCCCCCATCATATATCTTAGAAATATCCATAATTTTCAAATTAACTCGTTTTTTTTACATATTTTACTCAGAAAGGGGGCAAATATGTCTTCTGTTGCAATAAGAATGCGGAAATTGGCATTGTTTCTTGCCGTTTTGTTTTTTCCGTTGATTTTTACTGTCTGTGATTCTCCGATGGGTTTCGGAGACGTCATTGATTTTGAGCCTCCGGTACTGACCATTGATCCGGGACCTAACCCAAGGTATATAAACAGGGACACGGTGCTTACCGGGACTGCCACCGACAATGTAGGGGTAACAAAAATAATATGCCGGGATGCGCTTAATCCCAGCCAGGTTCTTGGGACTGCCAAACTCAATGGCACCCGCTGGTCTCTTACCTTTAATTTTACCGAAAAGGATAACGGAAAAAAGATCGCCGCGGAAGTGGTAGCCTATGACAAGGCGGGGAATTCAGGTGAAAGTTCAATAAAACCTGTTAACCTCTATGTTGATATTCACTCTCCGATTTTTGAGGAAATGCTTGTATGGCGTTCATCGACAAGGACGACGGTACTGGAAAGCCTGCAATCTCTTCGCGATCTCGCAAGGGATGATCCTCAGGGGTTAAAGCCCCTTAGCACAGACCGTTACCAAAACGGGGCATTTTGGCTCGGCGCCAGGGTGCGTGAAGATGAAACGCGCATAAATGAAAATACTCTGGTACTCAGGTTTTATGATTCCGAGCATGACAATGAAGATGACTGGGTATACAACAAAAACCGGGACAGCGGCAGCGTCTTTGCTCCCCGCTGGACTGTTACGGAAACGGAAATTGCCCGTAAGGGAGATGAAAGAGGCTGGCGTTATTCCGGCAGGCTTGCCGCCGGAGAAAAATTGTTCTTCAGAGTCAGGGCAACCGCGGAAGACCTGGCGGGCAACAAAAAGGTTGAAGATTTCGGCTATTTCTGCCTTTACCGGGACGCGGACAAACCCAAAGCAAGAATCAGCCTTTCGCTTGGAGAAAACATTCTTCCCGGAACTGAAATTCCCATGGAAGTCTGGGATGATGATCTTCTGGAAGAAGCCTGGGTTGACATCATGGCAAAAACCCAGTTTAACAATTATGCCGGAGCTACGGAGCAGGCTAAGCTAGAAACAATAAAAAACAACCTGCTGAACAACGTAGATGTCTGGAACTGGAGAAATCAGGGTACCGCCCAGCACAACGATACCGGCGCTGATGCGATGGTTACAAGGCGCATAGCACAAGGAGGGCCTTACCCCGAACTCTTAAACATAATGTTAACGGTCGGAAAGAACGATGCGGATTACGGCGATTACAAGATCATCGTCATAGCGAAAGATAAAAAAACGCCTCCGCATGATGACTTAATAGCCGATACAAGGCCGGATTCTCTCTGGGGTTATTATGCCTTTGACATCAACGTAACTGACAATAATTACCCCCTGATTGTAATTGATACTGTAGATACGACAAAACCCGCAGGAACAGGTCCCGATAATTATAACGCCGGCAGCCACCTTGGCAATGACACAATTACTGCGGCAAAAACCGGTAACAGTCCCGAAGAAAATACCTTCCCCAAACTGGTAAATCAAAACGTAGCTGGCGTTGACAGGGCGTTCTTTACCATGAACGGCTATACATTAAGGCTTAAAAATGACCTAATTCCCGTAGCAAATCAGGGTGTGGAGACATTCAAGATTGCGTGGATTCCCTACGGTGTAACAGGCGGTCAGGAAAGCTATGTTGAACAGGTCAAAAAGGCGATGAAAGAAAACAATGAAGCATCTTTGGATACACTCGGAATTCAGCACTGGACGCTTTCCGATTATACCAATACGTCAATTGACAGTTATTTCATTAACGGGTCAGAACAGACTATTGCGGGAGTAAAATATCTCAAACAAACTTTCAAGAAAAAATTTGATATTCTTGGCGGATCGGATGATCTGAAGCCAACATACAATAATTTTCATTATAAAAACCTCCGCGAAAACAAGCCAAAACTCTTTGTTCTCTATGCAAGGGACAGGGACAACCACGAAGTCTTCAAAACCATAAGGCTTCTTGGAAATGAAGCGCCCCCGTCATTAAGGATTTATGATTTTACTTCCAGAAATGAAATTCTGACTCTGCCCGGAGGTTTTGATCCGACTATAGCCGGATCCGACATTACTGCTGCTGGGCCGCAGGGAACTTACTATTCAACCATAAGCGGTCAGACGAGGACGGACGCGGACTTGCTGCCGGCTTTCAAAACATACCCGCGGGGGACAACCCTGAAGTTACACGCCAGAGCCGCGTCAACAGGCGAAATTGGGATTGATGAAATAAGGATGTACGACATAACCAAAAACGCGGCATCGACCGCCAACGAAAGAGGTTATCGCAGTACAGCCAATCAGGATATAACCTATGCCGAACTTATTCCCGACGTATCCCAGCGGGTATTCCTGTTTACCGCAAAAAATAAACTGGGCATACCTATTGAAATACAGCGTACTGTTGCGACAACGACTACGGCGACGCTCGACAGAATCATTACGCCTCTTGCAAGCGGAACATACGGCGGCGGAGAACCCATAATACTGCGGGCGCAATTTTCCGGGCTGGTAAAAGTTCCTAACGGCGCAAGACCGGTAATGAGGATACGTTATCAAAGCGGTTCGGCTAAAACATGGGTTTATGAAGAAGTGCCCTTCTCCGGCGCTTTTGAGTCGCCCACCATGTATCTGGAATTCAGGTGGACAGTTCCCGTAAGCGCAAACGGTTTACTGGAAACAATAGACTCCACTGCCGGGGTAACCCCTCCCGGTACCTGGACAGCCCCCGATGACAAGCCCGATGGAAAAAACTGGCCTATATACCTCAACGGAGGGAGGATTCTTGACGCGGAAAGGCTGGAACCGGCGTTCCTTCCCGGTTATAACTCCAATAACTGGATAAACGGCGTTTGTTCCCTTCAGGACCCGACGGATGGCAAGGTAATCTCGCTGGACGGTATGCGTCCTGTTGTTCAAACCTTTACGGCAGGCGGCAAGCTGCCCTACGATCCTCTTGAACCTAAAGTTTTTTACTTCAAATCGGGAGAAACCATTGCCTTTACCCTGACGGCAAGCAAGGACATACGCACATCCGGGAACGGCAACCCAAGGATCGAATTCAGGGTGAACGGCTATAACAACAACGCCGCCATCTTCGCGGATTATTTACGTCCTGCGGGTACAAACGGAATGCTGTTTGCAGTTGATGTAACCAGTTTAACGCCCACCGCCGCTAATACGTCTCAAACCGGTACAATTGAACTAACCGGCCTTAATACCGCTCAGGGCGGCATAGCGGACATGGTAGGGAATCCGCTTGATGCAGCCAATCTGACTACCCTGTTCAACAATCTTCCCAATGGGCCATATCATGTAAATATAGACAAGAGGGCGCCTGCACAGGTAACTCCGCGGGTTGGCAGTTCTACGCCTCAGCCTTCTCCCAATCCTCCTCCGTACATTGCGAACAAATACAATGAGAATCCCATCCTGACAATACCGGTTACAGAAACAACAGCCACCGAACCCTGGGGCGTCTTTACCCAGTATTCAATGGACGAAGGTTTAAGCTGGGCGAATTATCCTGATGCAAAGTCACCCTGGACTGCAAAGGACGGCGCAGACCTAAGAATTAATAACGGCGAATGGCGGCTGCGCACCCGGCAGGTAGACAAGGCGGGCAACGAATCCGCCATGTCCCAAATCTACAGTCTTGATGTAAACGGAACTTTCCCGAAACTCGTGTCCGTAAGCGCGGTACAGCCTAACGGTATTTACAAAGGGGGAGTAACCATTACGATTAACCTGGACTTTGAAAATTCCGTTAAGACAACCCTTGGCGCTTCTGATACCAATCGCGCCTACATCATTGTCTCCGATCGCACTGCCAATTCAACAGCGGTTGGCCCCGGCATAACCAATACGGCAATTGTTTACGCAAGACGGCAGACGGCGGATAATATTACAACCTTAAGTTTTGACTGGGCGGTTGAAAACAAACAGATGCCCTCAGGACTTACCGTTACGCAAATACGCCTTTCAGGAGACGTGGTAGATTCCTACAACAACATGGGAGTGGACTCAAGGCAGCCGACAACGCTTTCTACGGTTACCATGTACGCTAACAATGCAAATCCCGCAACCTCTAGGCCGACATATACAGTGAATAACCTTAACGGCGCGGGGCTTATCGTAGATTCCATTCCCCCCAGTCTTGTAAGCGCAAATCCGCCCCTTCCGTCCGGGAACGGCGCGGTATTGGAAGGAGACTTAAAGACAATTATCCTTACCTTCGATGAAAATGTCCGCAAGGAAATGGGGGTAATCAGCATAAGGCCGAGGGGAACTTACCCAATTCCGCCTGTGTTCCCCGCGGAAAGTTATACCCAGGCTGACGGAACATACGTGCAAAGTTTCTACGAAGTTTATAGTTCCCCGCTTCTGGACTCAACCCACCGGGGTTATCTGCTCCAGGGTACCTATGATAAACCGACGCTTCATCCCGCTACCGGCCTTTACATGGGGCCATATAAGCTGACTACCCAGGGGCTTAAGCCCGGACCGGGCTACAAGGCGGATAAAGCCGCCGGTACAACGCCTGTCCCCTTGAGTACGGACTCGGGCTGGAATGCGGATACCGGCTGGAATGCAACATGGGACGCCAGTAATACAAACCTGAATGATACCGCGCATTTTATGATTCCCGATACGACAGCCAAATTTGTGCTGGATTATCAGTACGGCATTAACGACGATGTGGCTGCGGTAAGAAACATACGCGCGGCTTTGGACAGGGCGCATTACAGGTGGCGGGATATAGACGTTATTTCCTCCAATGTAACAATTGCAGGAAACGTTGTTACCATAAAACTTGATACCCCGCTTGAAGAAGGTTTCCAGTGGACTCTTGAGTATCCCAAGGGGACATTTACCGATGATCCCGCCGGGAACGAAGCCCCCGCTATGGCGGCGGGAACCTACTGGTTCTGGACTGACGGAGTGCAGAAACCCGTGATCCGCGTTGACCGCAAGAGCCTTGATTACAGACAGACAGTAAATATTGCGTTGGACAATACTCTTACTTACAATACACCGAGCACAACAGCAGCCAATGCAGGAGTAAACTTTAACGCTTTTGACACCATTAATTTCAGAGTTGAAAGCGAAACCCCCGGAGCCACTGTTTCTATCGGCACGCTAAGGGGGGCGCAAGGCGCGGCAGGAGCCGGTGAATATTCAAACGGCGGTGTCCTTATGGCATTTACTGGGAATATTACTGATTCAAGCCCGGGGTATGCCTGGGATGATGAGAGTACAGGTCTCAGCGCAAGGTACGGTAAAGACGGCAATATAAATACTGTTGACACGGGAACCTGGATACTTCCGAACCTGATACACCGCTCGGCATCCACAACAGCATCGTTTTGGGTATCTCCTCTTACTGCCAACGCCAGTGATTTAAAATATACGGTTATTGAAAACGGAGTAACGGTTCAACGGCAGGGAGTGGGCTATCTGCGGATTTACCGTTCCTACAACCGCGATGCCAAACGGAGCGAGCTTAACAGCATAACCCTTACGCCTCTAGCTGGTTTTCAGTCTTCATTTACCAATATAGGAAGGCTCATGGCAAGCAAAAACTATGTAGCCGCCACGGCAACCCTTAACCGCCCGAACCACCCTACGATCGGAGGTTCCAGTACTTCCGTTACATCCGCAAGGGCTTATGAAGGGGTATTTAAGACTGTCGTAGCCATAAATAAACCTAATCCGACAGGCGGTAGTAATACCAAATATTTCTCCGGTGAAAACGGGGATAGACCAATTCAACTCTTTGGTTCCAACACAGAATTTCCTCCTTCAATTGCGGGTTTCCCCCTTATGTTAGGAACCATAGATTTGCGATACCGTAAGGTGCCGTACAACGGACTTGGCAGCGATCGATATTACTGGCTGAGTACGGAAATCGTTTCCCCATTGTTCATACAGTTCACAAGCCTTCAAAACAGTAGTGATATAATGGCCTGCGCCAGTAATTTATTCGGAGAATCCGGTAATTTCCTTTCCGGCGGCTACGGGGATTTAACCTATACTTTTAATCAGGATGTCAAGAATTAAGGAGAGAAGTTCATGAAACACATTGTAAGGTTTGCATTATTAATAACAGCCGCTTTTTTTGCTGTTGTGTTTTTCTCCTGTAATGAAGTGCTTGCTCTGGGGGAGAAGCTGATACTGGACGGCCCTGTCGTAAATATTGACAGGCCGTTTGCGCGCCAGCCTGTGGATGGAATTTTTTATATAAAGGGAACTGTTACATCCAAAAACGATTTTAACCGTATGCTCATCAAAGCCAAATTCCAGGAGAAATTAGCCGGGGGCAACTTCAAGGAAGCCGAATTCAAAATGCAGTGGCGCTGCCAGGGAGGCAAATGGGAAGTTTCCCTTGATTCCGGCAGAAGCTGGACGCCGGTGCAGCCTGTTACAATTAACGAACAGGGCAATGATGTTGTCCACAAAGCCGAATGGAAAGTAAATAAAAATAAGGCTGAATGGAAAGTACCGATAAATATGACCCTGCTGCCCGGCTTTACCCTTGCGGACGGCCAGTACCAGTTCAGCGTTACCGCCTGGGACATTGCGCAAAATTCAGACGCCAATTCCTACAAAACCCGCACTGTGATAGTGGATACCGAGCCGCCGATGGTTACCATCGTTGACCCGCACCTGTACGCTCCTTTCTCCGAATTGAACGAAACAACTTCGGAATTATATAAACTGGACGCTCTTGCCGAAATCGATGCGAACAGGCGCGATCCGCAATACCTTGGCAAATTTCTTAACAGCGAGTTAAACCTGCAATACCAGATTGAGGCTGTTAACGATGTGTGGTCGATAGATATTGTATTCTACGATAAAGACGAACTTGACTGGGACGATAATGCAGCCGGCGAAGACAATTATATCTACCGTGCGTTTATAAACGACGCCAAAAACCGGCCTGCCGCGCCCAATCCCAAGGATACTTTGAAACCCAACGGCAGGATAAAAGTTCCGAATTTGGCAAAATGCGCTCCCGGTGTGTGGAAAGATGAAGACGGCGTTGATCATGAGTTGAAAAGCAATATTACAGACAAGACCACACTGCACGTTATAGTGCGCTGCATGAGCGCATCCGGCCTTGAACTTCAGGAAAAATCCATGGGCGGCTTTATCTACTGGCCGGAATCGGACAAGCCCTGGATATCCTTCCCCGAAGCGCTTAAAGCTGCCCACACAGCCAATCCGTACATGGTATTCCCAAGCACCGTGGTGCCGTCAAGAGCCTATGATGATGACGGAATCGACAAGGTCGTGTATACATTCTACCCGGTAAATATTTCTGACGGGTTAAGGAATGGACCAGCAGAACGTACCGTAACTGAAATCAATCCAACAAGAACAAGGGTTTTTTCATGGCAGTTTAACCCGCCGATGGCCACCGGTGATTATGAGATAGAAGCTGTTGTCTACGACATAAAAGGCGTAACCGATACCTTCAAAGGCTTCTTCAGAGTCATGGACATAAGTTTCCCCGAGATACGGGAGCCTTATACGCCTGTTTCTTCCAGACCTTTGTTTGAATTTATCACAGGTGGAACTATACCAAACTGGAGGCTCACAATAGAAGGCTATGCCACCGCGGAATCACGGATAAAGAACGTTCACATGGTGTGGATTAACCCCCATTCAACCAATTATGCGGCAATGAGCCAGCTTGCCTACTTCCGCGATCCTGAATATGAAGGATGGAAAGAAGCTCCGCCCAGCCCCGGCAATGCGCCCGGCGATGACGTAAAATATGATTCTAATAATCCCAACAAGGTCTGGAATATGGCCCTGACCGATATGGGAATTGAAAATACAACAGGCAGGAGGCTGTACAGGTACAGCGCGACTGTAAACCTTCGCGACCATCTTAATATCGCGCCCGGTATTGTAAAGAGTACAACTCCTGTTACTGTTCTTTATGATTACCTAAAGAGCCAGGTATTTGTTCTCAAAGCCACGGATATAAATGAAACTCCGCCCAATGTAAACGGAAAATCCACCATGATCACCTGGGCGCCGCAGGGCGACACGGAAGCGCCTAAGATTGAGATAGGCAGCGTGCAGATTCAAAGAAGCGGCGGGGGAACATTTAATCTTACGCCGGGGATTTTTATTAGCCCGATAGAACAGTTCGGCGACAACGACAGGATAACAGTAACAGGAACATGGAGGGAAGATTCCACAGGCTCCGCAGCTTCAAATGCCGCTACCATGAATATCGAGAATATTCTGCGGCAGTTTCTGTTAATCAAAATAAACGACAGGCTTATTGACAATACCAAAAATACAACAATGACCATAAATCCTGCCACAGGCAAGGCAGCCAACGGAACATGGACGGCAAGCGGGACAGTTAGAAAACTCGGCACAAACACCGAAGGCGTGGTGAATCCCGATCCGGGTACCCATACCCTTATAGCGGAAAGCCTGAAAGATACCCTTGTAGTAAGCGCGGAGTTAACCGACATCGGCGGGAGTAAAAGCGAATTCGCGGCTTCATGGCTTATTCAGAGCGATAATCTGAAATTCCTGCGGGTCGGGAGTATGACCGCTGACGGCATTTATCCGATGGATGAGGATATAAACATTTTCCTTGAATTCAACAAACCCGTTGTCCTTAAACCCGGAAGAAGCGTTGCCCATCCGCAGTTGACCTTAAATACTGTTGGAGGGGCGCAGGGCATCGCCACTTATAACTCTTACAACGACCACGCATATCCGAATAAAGAAGGCGAGGCAAGTACAAGGCAGCATTTTACCTACAGGGTAACGGATCTCCAGCAAACGCCGCTGAATCAGGTTCTTACGGTAACAGCTCTTACTTCGGGAGACGCCGCTTTTAGCACTGCCGGTTACCCTTACACATGGACGACCCCGGCGGCAATGGGCGAAGAAGAAATAAGGATGGTAACCAGCAACAGGACGGCAACGGGAAGTTATGAACTGCAAAGACTGCCCGTAAGCGTAAGCTCCGCCGCTTCGGATTATCTGTTTACTCTGGGGGCGGGGAAAAGTATCAAAATAGACACCGTTCCGCCCAAACTTCTCAGTGTCCAGCCCAATATAAAGGCAGGGTATTATGCCCATGATAACACAATTTATGTTACCCTCAATTTTGACGAGCCGGTGCGGCTTGGTACGGGCGCGCAATATCCGCGTCTTGTCATGAACATTCAAAATTCAACCAGGGCTATTCCCGATCCTCTTGGAATTCAAACCAGCAGAACTGAGACCAGGACAACGACCGCTCAGGTAAACAACAATTCGATTATCTTTTCTTACCCGATTCAAAACCTGGATACTACTAATTTTACCGATCTTAGAATCACCGGAATTGTAGGAAGCGTCTACGACCTTGCGAGCAGCCCTGGCAACCGTTATGATTCCACCGCGTTTTCAGCCGTCAACCTTACAGGCATCAGGGTACACGCGGTAAAACCGCCGGCACCGACCCTGGAAGTTTTGACAAGGAATCCCCCAACAACAGGAGCTTATACCCTTGTTGCAACAAACG
Organism: Treponema sp.; assembly: GCA_031256035.1. Classification (GTDB taxonomy): domain Bacteria; phylum Spirochaetota; class Spirochaetia; order Treponematales; family Breznakiellaceae; genus WQXQ01. The sequence continues at coordinate 17,876 of JAIRRJ010000078.1, forward strand.
GAACTTCGGCGGGCGCAAGCTCCTCCTGGAAACCCACAGATTATGCTGATTCAAATGCGTTTAACACTTCTTCGGTTGATAAAATTAATCTCCGAAACCTGTACATTGATAACCTTCATGTCCGTGTAACACCGGATACTACGTTGGGACCGGACAGCTATGCCAGGATTGAGTATTCGTCAAATTACGGCAAGGACTGGGCGCTTTATGAAACGCCTTATGCTACGCCGAAGCAGAGGACGGCTCTGGGTAATTATGAACTTACCGCCCGGCAGATTGACGCCGCGGGAAATGAATCAGGCTGGTCAAAGCCGGTTACCCTGTATTGGGACAAGGGCGATCTTTTAACCCGCATTACTTCTGTTTCCCCCAACGGGGTATATACAAACACTAAGGCAGTCGGAGGAGGCAGGGAGGATAAAATATCCGTTACCCTGTATTTCCGCATACCCGTCATATTTAAATCCGACCCGACCTTTGTTTTGAACACTGTGGACAACAATAATGTGAAGGCAACAGTAACGCCTGCCTGGTCAGTCTTGGCGGCGGGCAGGGAGTTTACCTTTGAATATGCGGTAGGGCAGTATGATAATTCACCTGTCGTCAATGACGTACGCCAGCGTCTTCAGGTGCTGGAAATGAACAACATGGATGTTTCAGATCAATACGGCGTTACCGTAAGCGATCTTGTAAACATGAATATGGTAACGGCAAACAATACAAACCTTCATCACCTGAAAAACATTACGGTTCAGACAGGCGCATTGCAGCGTACCGGAAACCCAAGGCTGTTTTCGGATACTTCAAGAACCGGAAACAACGATCAGACCAGCCCTAATTTCCAAGGGCAAAAAACCGATGACGACTCTTACTGGCAGACCCTTGAAATTATTTTTGAGAGAGATGTTTTCCGGGGTGAGCTTACATTGCCGGGCACTATCCCGAATGTTGTTACCGTTACCCAGGTTCCTTCCGGCTACCGGCTTCCTGCCGTTCTTACCGAAACACAGCGGGCAAGGTACAGATCGGTGCCTGGATTTGAAACATTCTATTTCAGGGGTACAAACGGTTATCTTGTTGAAAGGAACGCAGCAGGCGCTTATGTCCGTGATGTAGGCCCTGACACCACCGCCAAGTACATTCTGAGTGATGATTACGACGCCTACAATATCACTCCGAATTCAGCAGCCGCTGCGGGTTCAATAGCTAAATTTGCTTATGATTTCATGCTTGCCGAACAGGTGGTACTTCCCATCAATTCCTCTATGGTGGAGATTTCAGGTAACAAGGTGCTTGTGCGCCTTACGGGCAGCAACGCCCTGAAAGTGCCGGGCGCGGACTATGAAATAAAATTCCCCGCCGGCATGGTGCAGGATGAACTTGGAAACCCCTGCGCCGCATATACTGGCACCCACTCTGTATCAGGCGTAGCAAGGCCGTTTATCCGCGTTCAGCGCCCGCAGGAAAGCTATGAGCTGGCGGCTTCTCCCGGAACTTCCCAGCCGCGCTTTGTAGTAAAAGACTGGAGTACGGTATGGGCTTATGCCTATGTACGGATGGACTGCCGCACTCCCGGCTCCGTTGTAAGGTACATTGGGACTCCTTCTACACAATCACAATCAGACTATGAAGCAAAATGGAGTAAACAATGGGACGTACCTGTTTATAACCTGTCTACTAACGCGGCGAGAGACAAAGACCCAACCCGCCCGGCAGCTCCCACAGCAACAACCGGAGAAGTATTTGGCACTCCGGCTGCTAACCCAACCGTTTTTACACCTATTTCTATCGGCGCGGCAGCCTCCGGCAATATGTATCAGGGGTACAGATGGAGGGTTCACGCGGTTGGGGTAAAGGGAACCGCTGTCAGTGCAATTCCGGCTGAGGATATTGTCTACCGTTCGGTACTGACATTTGTCGGAAATAACATCCTAGCTACAGGCGGCCAGAACCTTCAAAGCGGGGATCAGATGTGGGTACGCGGCGGGAATACAATGACCAGTACCACCATTCCCGGCTTCCCGCTTACAAATGATGATAATTTTGCGGAACTCAATACATCGGGAAGCAGGGCAGGCATACGGCTAATGCAAAAAACAGGAGCCGGCAATTTGAACAATTCTACATGGCAATGGGTAACCTGGGATATGAACTCCACAGCCTACTACACGTTTATTATGGGCCGTGATAATGTCAGCACTGCGGAACAGGCATGGCAATACGGGCCGCTGCAATTTGCCGCCCAATTCGGTAACTGGAGTCCGCTCAAGGAATATTACTGCCTCTTCCCGGGCGGCCACCGCTACCTGGGCAGTAATAACCCGCAGTTTGAAGGCTCAGGCGGTTCCCGCGTGCCTCCCTTTACCTTTAACGGCTCTTTTGATCTTAGGGGTAACTTTAGCTATACGGGCAAGATGCCGTAGTCAGGGGCTAAACTTGATAATTGTGGGTCAAGTTTAGCCTTTTAGGCGGGGGTCGGTTCACAGTTTTCAGGCAAGCTCAAAAACGGGGAAAAAATGTTCGTTTTTCCTTGACAGTATGGAAATTTCGTAGTATATTACTCTCAATGAGATAGTGTTCTCCTCTCGTCTTCACCTCCGCTTATCCTGAACGGGGAATAAATTAACTTTTTTTACGTTCACCAGAGTTAGGAGGTATTTATGCCTTTGAAGTCAAAAACAATCCAATACGCGCTCATTCCCTTGCTTGCGGCTGCGGTAATTTTTTCCGCCTGTGATTCGCCGATGGGGTTTGGGGATGTCATAGACCTTGAACCGCCGGTTCTGAAAGTAACATTTATTGTACTTCCCGACGGCTCAAAGATACCGATTCAATCGGATGAAGATAACAAACTGTTTATCGGCCCCGGCATACTGGTAGGTCCTGGTTTTACTTTGCAGGGGGAGGCATACGATAATGTCCAGGTTACGGAAGTAAAGGTAGACGGGAAACTTGGCTCAAAGTCCCAAAGCTGGAACAAGGCGAATGTCGGCAGAAGAAGCGGCAATAACTGGCAGACATGGAGCATAGTCCTTGACGGCATTGAGAAAGGGGAGTGGGTACTCAGAATAACCGCGCTTGACCGTCCGGGAAACATCGGCCCGCAGACGGTAAAGGAACTTACCCTTATCGTCGATACCGATCCGCCCATTGTAGAGAGCATTAAAATTGAGCGGGCGCCGGGGGTGTTTGCTGATCTGCTGCCGAGGAACAGGCTTCAGTCCATGAACGCAAATCTGTTTGCTCATGTAGATTATTTCCAGAACGAGCAGTTTGTGATTCGCGCCGAGATAAATCATGACTATATGCTGGATGAAATACGATTAAACCTTCTTGACGGCGATACCAAATTGTTCGGGAATGACGGTCTTGAACGGGAGGCAGGGACAAGCCTGTACTCGCCGGCATGGGAAATTACTCAGGCGATGCTTTTGGCGGCAAATCCCAAATATGCAAGCGGGAAACACTATTTAAGGGTTCTCGTAACCGCCAAGGCGCGCGCCGGACATTCCGGGCAGAACGAGGATGTGAGCAACCTGCTGTACAACCTGTGCTGGTACCCCGAATCTGACTTCCCCCGTATTCCCGATCTGACTGTGCATTTTGAAAACGGAGCGTACCGCATCGAAAAAGACAGCCTTCTGCAGGTAAATGCTTTTGATGATGACAATGTGGGCGAGGCATACGTAGCGATGATTGCGGAAAGCTCCTGGAATACCGTATCGGGAGCCAATGACGAAGCAAAATTACAATGGTTTCAGAACGAAACGAACCGCTATAACTTTTCCGAAGGAGGGGAGTATCCGTTAAGGGATAACAAGATAACTTCGCCTCTTAACAACGCCACCATCCCGGTAAATACCGTCAGCGACCGCGGAAATTACAAGCTGGCGGTGCTTGTCCGGGACATTAAGGATGACCCCGTCAATCGTCCGGCGCTGTGGTCGCACCGGGTGTTTAACATACTTGTTGTTGAAGAGGGTATACCTGACATTACCGTTACAGCGCCTGCTGAAAATTCAAGCCCGGCGCTGACCGGAGGCAATACCTTTACTCTGAGCGGCTATGTGCTGAACCTTGACGATGTAAACTTTGTGCGGATAGCCTGGATTCCCGCCGGCGCCTTTGCTGACGCGGACGCGCAGGTTGCGGCAGGCAAGACTGCTCTGAAGGGGAGCGCCACCGGCGTTCTTCCCAACGGCATACAGATATGGCACCACAATCTTTCACCCGGTACTTCTGAAGAAATAATTCCCGGAAAGTTTTATCAGAAACAGACCTTTAGCCGGAATATCAATATCTTTAATGATTTAAGGTTCAACAACCAGCCGGATAACAGAGACAAGCTGTTTGTGCTGTACACTCAGGGGCTGGGCGGAGACGATGTTTTTACCCTGTTCCGCCTCCATGCCTACACCAGATCCCCGGTTATTACAATAAACACCCCTACCGACTATCAGCCTTTCGGGCCGGGCGCCAATGTACCATTTGATATTACAGTAGCGCCGGAATACGGACTTGCTGTTGGTACGGTAAGACTGGAGACTGAAAGCGGCTCGAACATACCGCTTACCCGCGTCGGGACCACAAACAGATGGACTGCAGCATGGACTACCCCCGTTGCGGAGTATATATACGGCTTCCGCGTTATCGCAACGGATACTCTGGGCAACGCAGATGAACAGATGCGGTTTATCGATGTAACCACCCATTCGCAGTTGAGGCACATCACCGCAAATCATAATGATAATACCCTGTTCAGCGAAGGGAAAACTATAACCATCCAGGCTGTTTTTTCCAAGTCAGTTAATGTAACCGGCAACCCCGAAATAGTGCTGTCAGGCTTAAACTCAACCCGTTATGCGGATTATAAGAGCGGCACCGGATCGGCAACATTGAACTTTGAATACACCCCGGCTGCCGGGGATTTAACAGCGGGAACCAATGTCCTGAGTGCCACAGCAATACGGCTGAACTCTGGTACTATTGACGCTGAAAACTTTGGCGGCGATTTTTCTCTTACCTCTGCCCAGGCCAAACCGCTGGCTGATAAAGCGCTGAAAGTGGACGCCGTAGCCCCGGTGATACGGAATATTTCCATTCCAGGCCCCACGGATACGACAGGTCCCACAGAAGATTCCAGATATGCCGGGGATCAGGCCTACCGGCCCTGGCTGAAGGCGGGCAACAATCTTGTAATCAGAGTAAGGGCGGACAAATCCCTTCGGGTACTTGGAACGCCGCAGTTGATACTGCCGTTCAACAACCGGAGGGCGAATTTCCTGCGTACTGAAAAAACCGGCAGTGAGGATAACGACACGATGGTCTTTACCTATATTGTACAGACCGGGGATCAAAATGGCACAACGCCGGCTTATGACAGCTTCGTTTCCATCGATATGGCAACATGTATTTCCGTAACTGATCTTTCGTCGATCACCGACATAGCGGGGAATATACTGAAGGCCGGCAGCGGCAGCTCCGCAAGCGGCGTGAAAATAGACGCTGTACTCCCCTCCGCGCTGACAGTAAGTAATGCAGGCTCATTCCCGGGATATACTCTGGGCGGTACGCTGCAAGTAGGGAATTTCCAAATTGTGGATACAAATACTAAGCCTGATCGCAGGATGGTGCAATACTCCCTGAAAGGAGGTACGGACGGATGGACTGACGTTCCTGCCGCGGCTACATTCCCCTATACCATCCCCTCTATTACTGCGGACGGCACGTATCATGTACAGGCGCGTCAGATAGACCGCGCCGGTAATATTAGCCCTGCGTCCGCAGACGTACGATTTACCGTAGAGTCTCCGTTTGTTGCGGTGCTGAAAGAGGTAACGTCTCCGCATCCTAAGGACACAAAGTTCAGCGGGAGGGACACAGTAACGATCAACGCTGTTTTTGAAAAGCCGGTTACTGTAACATCAGGCACACCGCAGATAGCGCTTGCCGGAACGGGAGGGGCGACACGTTATGCGACATTGGTGGCCGGCAGCGGCAGCGGCAGCGGTTCTACGACGTTGAATTTTACCTATACCCCTGTATCCGGTGATTTTACAGCCGACAAGATTACCGCAACTTTGTTTGAACTGAATAACGCTGTCATTTCAGGGCTTGATAATGACATTGCCCTATCCTCCACAGGCAACGCCAAGGCGCTTGCGGATAAAGTTCTGAAAGTGGATGCCGTAGCCCCTGTGATAGATTTGATAACCATACCCGCCTACAGCGGGGAAGCGCAATACTCGCCGTGGGTGAGGGCGGGCTATGTATTTGAAATCAAGGTGAGGGCAAACAAGTCGCTTCGCGTGCTTGGGTCGCCCGTATTGAACTTGCCGTTCAACAGCCGGACGGCGTCATTCCTCCGCACTGAAACCGGTGTCAATGACAACGACACGATGGTGTTCACGTATACGGTACAGAACAACGATCTGCATATTACAAACGTAGCGATTAACCGTTCTAACTGTATCCCGGTTCTAACGTCAATTACCGACGTGGTGGGTGCTGGGAATATACTGACTTACGGCGCCAACACCAACGATTCAGCAGCAGGTGTGGGTATACAGGTAGACGCCGTTAAGCCCGATGCGCCTACATTACAAGACAACGGCTCTACTCCCGGAGGGTATGCTCTGAACAAACAATTGGTAGCGGGTAATTTCCGAATTCTTGGCACGAGCCTTGAGCTTAGCCGTGTGAGGACCGAGTATACGCAGAACGGGGGAGCGACATGGACGCCTGTTCCTAACGGTCCGCCTCAAAACCAAAATAACATAGACATACCGGTTATAAACACAGCCGGCACGTACAATGTGCAGGCGCGGCAGGTAGACCGCGCGGGGAATGTCAGTGATGCGTCCGCGCAAATGACGTTTACGATAGTGCCTCCGTTTACGGCGGCGCTTAAAGAGGTAACGTCCCCGCATCCTGCGAACACAATGTTCAGCGGGAACAACGACCCTGTAACGATCAACGCTGTATTTGACAAGTCTGTAACCGTAACCGGCACGCCGCGGATAGCGCTGGAAGGAATGGGGACACAGTATGCGGCATATACAGGAGGCGGCGGTTCAACGACATTGAGCTTTACCTATACCCCAACATCCCCTGATTTCACATCCGACAGGATCACCGCAACTTCTCTGGAACTTAACGGCGGCACCATTTCGGGGATCGGCGGCAACATTACCCTATCCTCTCTCGCCGGAGGCAACGCCAGATCTCTTTATGATAAAGCGCTGAAAGTGGATGCCGTAGCCCCTGTGATAGATTTGATAACCATACCCGCCTACACGGGCGATTACGCTCCGTGGGTAAGGGCTGGCTATGTATTTGAAATCAAAGTCCGTGCGAATAAGCCGCTGCGCGTGCTGGGGTCGCCCGTATTGAACTTGCCGTTCAACAGCGGAAACCGGACTGCGTCATTCCTTCGCACCGAAAACAATGACACGATGGTGTTCACGTATACGGTGCAGAACGGGGATCTGCATGAGGCAGACGTAGCGATCAACAGATTGAACTGTATCCCTGACCTGTCTTCTATTACCGACACGGCGGGTGCTGGGAACGTACTGACTTACGGGGCAAGCGCCAACTATACAGGCAATATAAGGGTAGACGCTGTGGCTCCCGGCGCGCCTACAGTACAAGACAACGGTTCCAGCCCTGTATATACTGTGAACGGTACGCTGCAAACGGGAAATTTCCGTATTCTGGGCTCGAGCCTTGAGCTTACTCGTGTGAGGACCGAATATACGCTTAACGGCGGAGCGACATGGACAAGTGTACCTAACGGTCCGCCACAAACCCAAAACAACATAGACATACCGGTTATAGCCGATGCCGGTACAAAAAACGTACAAGCTCGGCAGGTAGACCGGGCTGGGAATGTAGGCGCAGTGTCCAACCCGATGACGTTTACGATAGTGCCTCCTTTTACAGCGGCGCTTAAAGAGGTAACGTCCCCGCATCCCGCGAACACGACTTTCAGCGGGAGGGACACAGTAACGATCAACGCTGTATTTGACAAGTCTGTAACAGTAACAGAAACAGGCGGCACGCCGCGCATAGCGCTGACGGGAATGGGTTCGACACAGTATGCGGCATACACGGGCGGCACCGGTTCTACGACATTGAGTTTTACCTATACTCCGGATGCCAATGATTTTACATCTGACAGGATTACCGCCACGGCGTTGGAACTGAACGGCGGCACCATTTCGGGGATCAGCGGCAACATTACCCTATCCTCCACAGGCAATGCCAAGGCGCTTTCAGATAAAGCTCTGAAAGTGGACGCCGTAGCCCCTGTAATACAGGACATTTCCATTCCCTTTACCGGAGAGGCAGCGTACGACCCCTGGTTCAGAGCCGGCAATGAAATGCAGATCAGAGTCCAAACAAGCAAGCCCATGCGTGTGCTTGGAGTACCCAAATTAAAACTGCCGTTCAATAACCGGGAAGCGTCTTTCCTGCGCACCGATAAAACCAATGTTGACAATGACACTTTAGTATTTACATATACGGTGGTGAGCGGCGATCAAAACGGTTTGCCAGGCACCACCCCTCCTTATAACGACAACGTTATCATCAATCGGGCGGACTGTATCACAGTTGCTGATCTTTCAATAATCACCGACAGGGCAGGATCGCAGGGTAATTTACTTTCGCTTGACGCAGACAGCAGTGATACCGAAGTGAAAGTAGATGCCGTAGACCCCCCACAGTTGACAGTACAAGACAATAACTCTACCCCGGCATATACCGCTAACGGCACGCTGCGATTGGGGAGATTCCAAATTACGAGCACAAATCAGGAGATTGACCGGAAGAGGATTCAATATACCACAGACGGGGGAGCGAACTGGACAAATGTGGAAAACCCCAGCCCCCACAACACTAACCCCATTTCTATCCCCGATATTACCGCAGCCGGTATGTACAATGTGCAGGCGCGCCAGGTAGACCGCGCGGGCAATGTCGGCGTTACGTCTGTGCCGAGGACATTTACCATAAGCGGCCCCCTGAGGCTCGAAACCCTCTCCTGCGACAACCCCGACCGCGCCTATCCGCTCGGTTCAACCCTGACGTTCAAACTTGCCTTTAACGAAAAAGTTTATACAGCGGGACAGGTCTCTGTAACGCTTGCCGGCGGCTCCGGAGATGTTAATACTGACTATGACGTCCCTATTACACAAGTTATAAAAGACAATGCCGACTTTTTCCTTATCGGAAGCTGGCAAAATATACCGGCAGGCAGAATCATGGATCCGGTTACAGTAAAGTCAATTAACGGCTTAAACAATGTCAGGCGCTCGTCTGACGACGCACCTCCCGACCAATCTAACCTTGCCGCCGTCGTGTCGGCATACAGCCGCCCCAACTTGAAAGTAATTTCAAAAAGGCCGGTTATTGAAAGCTGGGTAATGAACAATGCAACAAACAACAAAACAGAAACAGCGGTAAATAATACCGCCCCCATCACCCCCAATAACAATACCGTTCTTTTTCCCGAAGGTACAAAATCAATACTGCGGCTCAAGTTCAGCCACAAAGTATGGGCGGAAAGCGGCGCTTATACAATCACCGTCAAGCCGGCGGGAGACTGGTATATCCCGCCTGTTATGACCGGCGATGAATATTACAAAGTTACAAGCGCTGCCGGGCTTTTAACCACGGACATACCAGATCTGAACAAAAATTATCAGAAAACCACCCACGGTCTAAAACAGGTGGGCACTAATTATGTTCCCGATACTGAAACCAAGTATGTGCTGAACTTTACTACTGGAATATCCGGCAATACCGGAACGGTCGATGAGCTGAGGGCAATTTTTAACAGGGCAAAATTCCGTCAGCAGGAAATTGAAGTAACCGGCGCTCAGATAAAGGCAAACGGAAATCTGTCAATGGCTAACGGCGCGGAAATAGTGGAAGTTCATCTTGACAGGCTTCTTGACGGGCGGCAATGGAAGATAGAGATTGCCAGCGGTTCTTTCCGGGACGAGGCGGGCAATACCTTTGATGCCGCTGCTGTCAACAACGCCTGGAATACCGGCAGCAACCGTTCATTCTGGTCTGCAAATACCTCCGTGCCTGTAATCCGGGTGGAACGGGTTTCCAATAACAAAGCTGCGGACGGCATTGTTACCAATTATATAGCAAGTACAAACAATAATACTGGTGTAGCTGCTTCAGTTCCTAACTTAAATACATATGCCGACAAATATTCCAGCATTACTTCAGTTATGCCAATATCTCAAACAGTTGATCTTGGTACCAATGGTACAAATGCAAATGGAGATGCTATACTCCAGACCAAAGTTCGTTACCGTATAGACTGCGAGACCCCGGACGCATCCATAAGTTACGCTGTGCTGGGTGGAGGAACCGCTGTGGTTCCCAACAATACTGCTCGCGGCACATTATATGATAATGGAAACTACAGGGCAAGCGCTTCCGTCGCTCTTAATATTGGCAATTCAAATATTGCGGACGTAGCTGCCGGAACCTTGAACGCATTAACTGTTGGTACATCCTACACAGCCGAAAGTTATCTTAATATAGGCGGCGCCGGCAGCCTATATGATGTCAGCGAACTCTATACCGCGCGCAAGGACTATATCGCTGCAACGGCAATACGGAATACGGCTCCTAACCTTACAGGAAGCGCGCGCGGTTTCGAAGGAGCCTTTAAGACGGTAATTGTATTCCGTACTCCTTTTCAGAATGCTTCTTTTAATGCTCAGGGGGGAACTAATGGAAATGGCACTGACAATTGGGGTTCTGATTATGGTACTCAAGCAAGTTCTAATAAACTCTACTATAAGCTGGAAGCTTCCAATAACAACAACGGGGCGGTTACCGTATCGGGCTTCCCGCTTGCGTACAATGATCTTACCGGGAAAAAAAATAAATACATGTACAGGGTTCCCGATAACAGTGTTGCCGGGTCTCAGGTTAATGACGACAGGGTCTGGATAAGCTGGGAGATTGTCTGTGATTTCTGGGCTGTTCCGATGAGGATGTTCAGAGCCACTCCCAATTCACCTTTCTTAGGCGGCGATGAAGATGCCTGGACAAATCATTCGGGCGGCGACTGGCACCAGTATCACTACCGTAAATACGGCAACTACGGCGTGCGGCACTTTTAGGAAGGAGGAGAGAAAATGAAAACACGGAACCGTATAATAACAATTTGCGCCCTGGCGGCGCTTGCCGTTTTCTCCTCCTGCGATGGCCCTCTCGCGCTGGGTACCAGGCTGAATATAGTCCCGCCGGAAATTACTATCGACAGGCCGGACTTTATGGAAAACATAAAGGATACGCTTGAAATTTCAGGAACAGCATCCGATGACGATGAGATTGTGTCCCTGTTTATTACCGTGGAAAAAGTAAGGGGCGCCGCGTGGAAACATGAATGGCACGGCGAGCGCGGCAAATGGCGCAGCAGCGGAGACGGGAACGACAGTAAAGGCGGTTGGACCGCCAAGGGGAAGGGCAGAATCAACTGGTCTGTATCCTTGTCCATGATCGGCGCTCCAAGCGGGGAGTACCTGATCAGCGTAGGAGCGGAAAACAACGTAAAAAACCGCGGCGCCATGGCGGAGAGGCGCGTTGTAATTGACACTGAGCATCCGTTGGTAACAGTGCTTAACCCGGTGCTGTGGTTTGATGACCATGAAGGCCCGAATAATTATAATTTTGCCACAGACGTAGAACCAGAATTCAATAAATGGAAACTGCGCGATCCGGCGGTGCTGGACAATCTGCACAACAAGAGCATTACCCTGCAATATGAAGTAAAAGATGATTTTTCAATAGCCAAACTCCGTTTCAGACTTGCGGACAGTACCGGTAGTGAAATATACTATGACGCCGCTGTTCAGAATCCGAACTGGAACGGAAGATTTGTTATAGACGGAAAACTGATACTTGACCCCAATACTGGCAAGCCTTTCTCCATAGGCGAAACCGATAAATGCTATATGCAGCTTGTAAGCTATGCTGAGGACAACGCGGGGAATTATGAAAACCGCAGCCACGGCTGGCTGGTCTGGTGGCCCAAGGCTGATCTGCCCTGGACGACCGGGGTGGGGCATGAAAACAATCCCGATCTGTTTCAGGTATATCCGGGTTCCAAAGTTCAGAGCGGTCAGGCCTATGACAATGACGGAGTGGCAAAGGTAGCGTACAGGATTTTCAAGCAGTCAACTCCTTCCAACTACGACATTCCGGTTGATGTGGGCGAATATATAAACCAGCCCATGGATGAAAACTCTAATCCTTCCCGGTTCTGCAGTTGGAGCTTTGACGCCCCGGCGGACAGCAATGATTACATGATTGAAATAACCACAAGCGACATATTCGGAACAAAGGGTACGGACATAAGGTACTTCCATGTATACCACACAGACGCGCCCGATATTAAGATAACCAGCCCCAACCCGGATGAGCCGTTGTTTGGGAACACTAGCGGCGCCTTTACAATCGGCGGTACAGCCGATGACGGAGTCGAAGTTGCGGAACTTAGGCTGGTCTGGCTTAAGCCTTCAACGAGTTCCAACAGCCGTATGCTGTACCAGTCCAGCGAGTACGCCGGATGGAACGTCTCAAATGGCTCTACAGATTCTGACGGAAACAAGGTTTGGGTTCTGACCCTTGGGAGCAATACACTGAACCCGGCAACCAGCCGGTATGAAAAAACGTTCAGCAAAACTATTAACCTGTTCGGCACAGGAGCAGACAATTTGAATATCGGTACAACAGCAGGTCAGGTTCCCCTCTCCGCCCAGTCATTTGTACTGCGGGTAAAGAGCGACTCAGGCAGGTATGTTACCAGATTCCATTCGGTAAAGGGGGACATATCGCCGCCGGAAGTGAACATTGACACGGTTAAAGTACAGCGCAGCGGCGCCGAAATAGCGTCATACGATGCCGCTCAACTGAGAAGCGGCGCGTCCATGAACGCCCTTGAAATGAACGATAAGGTATTCATAAGCGGCACATGGTGGGACGATTCGCTTGACGCATGGCAGACAGCAGGGTCTGCCCGCATGAGATTTAATGCAACATGGAACGGTTTGTCTGTTGCAGAAAACACAGCTTTTACTGCGGCATCGGACTTAGGTTGGAAACCCGGCAGATTATGGAAAGGAACATGGACTGCCGCGCTGACGATACCCGCTGCGGAAACTGATAAGGGGAGCGCGCGCATTGAGGCGTCCCTAGCGGATGTGGGAGGCAATAATACAATAGCTTCTCTTACCGCGCAGGTGGATACCAAGCTGCCAAGGCTTATGTCTATTACCAGTGAAACGCCGAACGGCAGCTATAGAATTGGGCAGAAGATAGATATCCTGCTTGATTTTAACAAGGATGTAACCTATGCCCACCCCACAAGCAGCCCTCCAACCCTGTCGCTGAATACTACTCCGCCTGCGTCCGCTGTTTATGAAAGCGGCAATGGGACAAGAGTGCATAAATTCACATATACCGTTGGTTCGACCGAGAATACTCCTTCCGCCTCTTCTCTGAATGTGTCAGGCATTAATACTCCTTCCGGCGGGACGTGGACGGGTTCGGGCGGCAACGCAAACGTGGCATCCATCCCTCAAAACCTTAACTATACCAAGAATATCAGGATAGACAATGTTCCCCCAATCATAACGAGCATTAAATCCCTGAGCGGTTCGGCGACAGACCCCAATTATTACAATGCGGGGAAAATAGTCTACGTCCAGGTAATATTCAACAAAGAGATGAAGTTTACGCCGGGAACCGGAACCGTCTTAAGATTTAATCTTGCTTCAGGCGGCGGAACGGGAATCGCCCCCGCGGTGCTGACCGGAAATAATGATACACTGTTGTTTACCTATACCGTCTCCCAGGGCGATAATACGCCGGTAACCGGAACCGCCGGGACTGCATCATTCAATTACGGCGATTCGTTACGTGCCACAGGCATTACATTGGGAACCAATGCCTCTCTTACCGATCTTGCAGGCAATTCCGCTTTACTAACTATGCCGACTGGGCAAAATATCCATGAAAGCACTAACATGCGGACAATATACATAGACACCCTTGCGCCTGCTTCCGCGCCGGCAATTGCCGGCATTACTAACGGAACTTTTATGGATGGTACCCAGAGCTTTACCATAAGCGGCGAGAATTTTGCAAAGTTGGAATACCGGCTGAATACTGCCGGTTCCTGGATTCCGTATCAGAACACCGCTGTACCATTGCCTAATGGGACATATAAAATAGCGGCGCGGCAAACCGACCTGGCGGGGAATGTTTCGCCCGTATCGTCAGAAATAGACATTACCATAGAGCCGAAAGAGGATGCTCCGAAACTCATGTTTATTACCAGCGGCACGGATGACGGCTGGTACAGAGTTGGTAAGTTAATAGACGTAGAGCTGAGTTTCAACGAAAATGTAACATTTAACAGCGCCGGCAGCAGCCCCACCCTGACGCTGTCTGACGGATGCGGCACTGCCGATTGGGTTTCGTCCAGTAACGGCGGCAAACAGCATAAATTCATATATGAAGTTGAGTCAACACATAACAGCGCCCGGCTGAGTGTGCAAAGCATTAATTCCAACGGCGGGACATGGATGGGCAAGGGCGGCGCCGCAGTCATGACTTCATACCAAAACCTGAACGTAACCAAGGATCTCAAGATAGATAATAATGCCCCGCGCATATTGAGCGTAAAATCCTCATCCGGTACGGCTGGAGTAGACAATTATTACAACCTGAATAAACAGGTTTACATAACGGTAACATTTGACAAGCCTATTCAGTTTACAGAGGGTACTAATAATGCAACCTTGTTAAATTTAAACCCCGGTTCGGGAAGTACGGCAATGGCGGGAAAATCCCCGCAGTTGAGCGGCAACAATGCGCTGTTGTTCACCTATACCGTAGTCGCAGACAATAATACGCCGGCAACCACAACCGGCACGCCGCCTGCCCTGGTATCTTACGGCGATTCGTTACGCGCCACAAGCATTACATTGGGAACCGGGACAAACAACGCCGCTATTACCGATCTTGCGCTTAATCCCGCTATACTCACTATGCCGGTTGGGCAAAATATCCATGACAACAGTGATGCCCCCCGTGCAATATTCATTGACTCAAGAACCCCGCCAATGCCAACTTTTGGTACACCGCCTGCCGATAATTCAGTTTTCATGTATCCGAATCTCCCGACTTTTACCCTGAGCGGCGAGGGTCAGGCGACACTGGAATACCGGTTGAATACTACCGGCTCCTGGATTACCTATACGACCGGCACCGCAACGCTGCCCGGCGTAGGCAAATATGAAATATCGGCGCGCCAAACTAACAAAGCGGGAACATCTTCATCCGCAACGACTCCGATTAATGTTACCGTAGAGCCGAATGAGGCGCAGCCCAAACTCATGTTCATTACAAGCGACAATACGGACGGCTGGTATAAGGTGGACGCGTCTAAGCCGGTAGACATAGTTCTGGAATTTGACAAGCCGGTTACCTATAGCGGCGGCACCCCCACTCTGACGCTGTCTGACAGCTGCGGTAACGCAAGCTATGTTACAGGCGCCAATGTTACTGCCAGCAGGCACGTATTCAGATATACAGTAGCTGCAGGGCATAAAAGCGACCGGCTGAGTGTGCAAAGCATTAATAAAGGCACCGGAGAATGGAAAGACAAATGGGACGCTGTCGCAGACATGACTGCATACCAAAACCTGAATGAAACCAAAGATATAAGGATAGACACGATTGCCCCGATCATAACGAGCATAAAATCTTCAAGCCTTTCCGGTCATTACAATTCGGGGAAGATAATCTACGTTACTGCAACGTTCGACAAACCCATTCAGTTTACACCCGGCGTAACTAACGCAACCCTGTTGAACTTGAACGCCGGTACAGGCGCGGGAAAACTACCGCAGTTAAGCGGCAACAACGCGCTGCTGTTCACCTATACTGTAGAAAACGGCAATAACACGCCGGCGACCACAACCGGCACGCCGCCTGCCCTGGTATCCTACGGCGACTCGTTAAGAGCCGCAAGCATGACATTGGGAACCGGCGCGAGTATTAAAGATCAAGCCGGAAATGACGCAAATATCAATATGCCGGCGGCGGGGGGTAATATCCATGAAGGCACCGGCGCCCGTACAATATACATAGACACCAGAACCGTTCCTTTGCCTACATTCCTGACAGCGCCGGCAAATAACCATGTTGCTATGGATACCGTGGGCACTCCTGTAACCTTTACCCTGAGCGGTGAAGCCTTGGCAACTGTGGAATATCAGTTGAATACAGGCGGTTCCTGGTTTACGTATGGCGGTCAGGTAGCGCTGCCCGGCGTAGGGAAGTACCAGATAGCGGCGCGCCAGACTAACCTTGCCGGGACTTCTTCGAATGCGACAGCGGCGATAAATGTTGAAATAGAGTCGTTTGAGGCTGCGCCCCAATTCATGTTCATTACCAGCGACACGGATGACGGCGAGTACAGACAGGGTAAGGTGATAGACATAGTGCTGGAATTCGACAAGCCCGTTACCTATAGCGGCACTGCTCCCACCCTTGCGCTGAATACAGGGGTGAATGCCACACGGCCTGCAACTAATGATGGTAATGGGACCAACCGGCACCGTTTCACCTATACCGTTGGCGCAGGGCATAATGTTACCCGGCTGAGTGTAACAAGCATTAATGCCGGCGGCACGTGGACGGGCAAGGGCGGCACCGCATTGATGACTATATCCACAGGCAAAAACCTGAACGAAAACAAGAATATAAAGATTGACAACATTGCCCCAAAAATATCGAAGATAAAAACCTCCAGCGCTGACGGTTATTACAATCGGGATAAACAGGTTTTCATAACGGTAATGTTCGACAAGCCCATTCAGTTTACACAGGGTACTAATAACGCAGCACGGTTGAATTTGAACGCCGGTACCGGGAGCGCGGGATTATCCCCGGAGATGAGCGGCAACAATGCCTTGATGTTCACCTATACCGTAGAAAATGGCAATAACACGCCGACAACCGGAAGCGTGGATACGTTCAATTACGACAACTCGTTAAGAGCCGAAAGCATTACATTGGGAACCGGAGGAGCAACTATTACCGATATAGCGGGCAATACCGCTGTCCTGACTATGCCGGCGGGAGAAAATATCCATGAAGGCGATGCCCCCCGTACAATCTACATAGACACCATCGCTCCCGCAGCCGCGCCGGGAATTACAGGTATTGCTGCCGGAACCTATGTTTCAGCACAGACCTTTACCCTGACCGGCCTGGAGAATTTGGCAAAGTGGGAATACAGGCTGACGACCAACGGTTCATGGAATACCTATACCAACGCTGTAAACCTGACCGCCGGGACTTATCAAATAGCGGCGCGTCAAACCGACAGAGCGGGAAATTCATCGTCCGTAACGACAACTCCGATACAAATCACCATAGAGACTGCCAGCAGCCTCTTGCAGAGCTTTGGCGGCAGTCCGCCGGGCACCTACACCGCCGCCGCCGGGAAGAGAGACATAATTATTACACTGAATCTGCGGGAAGCTGTCGATGTCAGCACCACAAGGCCGAGACTGTTGCTTAACATAACGGGTACCCCAAAATATGCCGAATTCCTTGATGGTTCGGGTTCAAAGACATTGAGATTTTCATACACTGTGGTTGACGGCGATAACATAGCTTTGCTGGAAATTTCACAGATAGTTATGACCGGCGTTGCCCTGACAAGAACAGGCTATCCCTTAATTAACCTGACAAGTCAAATGCCGGTAAATTCGTCCAGCGACTATTGGCCGGGCAATTTCAGCAAGTACACCGGCATCACAATCGACACGACCAGGCCTGCATTGGAGAGTCAGGCAAATAACGGCGTTACATACAACGAAGCCACGGATGTGCTTCATTTGAGATTCACCAAACCGGTTGAAAAGGGAGCGGGGGAGATCACCCTTACCCAGACAACCGGCTTCAGGGCGCCCGCGGTTCTGACTAAAGCCGAGTATGAACGCTATCACATTAACAACAATACGCTGGCTACTTATTATCAGGTGGGGACTAACGGCACGTCGAATACAGGAACGCCCGATCTGAGCGAGAAATACATCCTGAGATACGATATTAACGCAGACGGCTCCAATAACGGTACTTTGATTCAGGATGTTAAAAACAGCGGGGCGGACAAGGTTGTAATCCCGGTCGTTTCCGGCACGGTAAGCCTTAGCGCCGATAAAAAAACCATGAACATTAACCTCGGCGGCAGGCTGCCCGTAAAGGGAGTTAATTATTATGTTACATTCCCAGCAGGCTTTGTTGTGGATGAACTGAGCCATACGATTGCCGCCCTCGACACGACCGACAACAGGACGATTACCAATCCGGGTGTAAACAAACCGTTCGTCCGCATACAGAAGCTGCCGGGAGATATTTCAGGGACAGGCGCCACCCTTGCTACTACCCAGCCGGGCACCGCCAATTTCAAAATTGACTGCCAGACCCCCGGCACGACGATCAGGTATAATAATAATTCTGTAACAACAACACCCAAGACCGGTAGACCAGCCGGAACTGATGATGGTCCATTTAACGGGACGAGTCATCCTGCAAGACCTGTCGTTAATTTTGGCACTGTAGCAACCAGTACTGCCGGTACTACATACACAACTATGAATTCGGCTATTGGATTAGGAGCGACCGCTACTGATCAAAACGGCTATCTTTACTGTATCAGCGCGATTGCGTACAAAACCACTACAGATACCAGTGAAACATCTTTTGAAACCGCCGCCCGTTCGGTTGTCAGGATTAACGCCATCAACAGTGTTCCTAGTTGGGGTAACATTACAAGTGCCACACAGACCGGTGGTAATAAAGTCCAGCTCTGGATGCGGGGCGGGGACGGCCTTTCAGGCAATAACCTGACGCCCGGATTCCCCCTGTCATGGGATGACAAAGACCCTAAGGGCATAAAGCTAATGACCGAAACAGGTACAGGTGGTAACTGGTACTGGATTACCTGGGATGTTGCCGACAGGGCGTTTATCCATTTTGTACTCGGAACTACCAGCACACCGGCTGATTTGGCAAACGGTCCGCATAAATGGGCATGGATTAGGGATCATTGGGCGTTCCAAAACGATAAATTCCCGCTGTACGCCGGAGGAAGCCTTCTGTTTACCACCGGTACCGGTGGTACAGTAACCACCACTAACGCAACCAATCAGGTTAGTTTCGGTACCATATTTACCGGCAGCAGGTAGGAGAGCAAGCGGAGCAAGGGGCTGTCTGAGAAGTAATACTCAGGCAGCCTTTTTTTATGAATCTCATTCTAATCAGGGCTTTTCTTGTGGAATTTGGGTCAAATTCAGCGGGTATCTTTTTTGAAAAAAAATTGCTTTTCCCGGAAAATGTAATATAATTAATTGTAAGTAGGTGTATTCTCCCTCTTTTTTACCCCATTATTGTGCAGGACAGGAGGCAGTTAGGAGGCTTTCATGTTGAAACGGACGTTATTTTTTTGTGTTTTGCTGGCAGTATGCGCCGCCGGCATTTGGGCGGCAGGCAGAAAAGACAATATCTCCCGTTCAGCCGACGATCCTTCGGGCTTTACCGATACTATGGATACCTCCGAACACAAGCCGGGAAAGTATAACTTTTATCTTGAGGCTACGGACAAGGCGGGAAACATAATGCGCGCCGGTCCTGATAATATCTGGATAGACCCCGAATCAGACCTTCCAAGAGCGAAGATAATTAACCCTGTTCCCAATATGCGCATCCGGGGCAACCTCAACATAGTGGGAAGCGCGATAGATGACGACGGCGTGGATTATGTCGAGCTTATGATTACAAGGGGCAAGGACGGTAAGGGCGAAGTAATGGCTCATGTCCGTGCGGAAGGCGCGGAGTATTGGTCGTATTTTCTGGACACAACTGATGTTTCGATATGGACGGACGGGGTGTATACCATTACCGCCTGGGCGGTAGATATAAACGGCCTGTCCGGCATATCGGAAAGATTCAAACCCAAAGCGCACAAGAAGCATCAGGTATACTGGCACCTTGACCGGTACAAGCCTGAAACCAAAGTATTAAGCCACGAAATCGGCGCGCTTGTAGCCGGGAAAATACGCATGAGAGGCAATGTTGCGGACGGCAACGGAATAGATTCATTTGCGTACTCCGTTGACGGCGGACACCGCTACATCCCCATAAAAACCAAATACGATAAAAGAAATAATATTTACAACTGGGATTTGGACATCAACACCAAAACATTAAAAGACGGTCCTCAGGTTATCTGGTTTCAGGCGAGAGACGGGCAGGGGACAATAGGCAAGGCTGCCCATCTGTTGTTTGTAAACAATTCCGGCCCCGATGTGCAGATTGTTTACCCGGAGCCTCATGCCGTTGTGAACGGAATTTTTTCAATCGCAGGCTACGCGCTCCACCCGGTAGGGCTTAAATCCGTTACATGGAAAATGGGAAAAGAAACTGGCTCATTCCCGCTGTTAATCGGAAACCACTGGTGGTCAACCGATCTTGATATCCGGGGCGTTAAAACCGGAAATGTTGAAATTGAAATCCGCGCCGAAGACGTATCAGGAAACGTAACAATAAAAAAACAAAAATACAAAGTCGATCAAAACGCAGACCTTCCGGTAATAACCTTGCAGCAGCCGGCAGCCGGAGCGGTCATTGAAAACGGAACAATTCATGTAAAAGGTTTTGCCAGAGACAATGACGGCGTATCTTCGGTGTTCTATTCGCTTGATTCCGCTCCCGCTGTGGAAATCCCCTGCGCAGGCTTCTTCCAGTTTTTAATAGAGAACGTACAGGCGGGAAGCCATGTTCTGGATGTTTGGGCTGTTGACGTAACCGGCGTAACCGGCCACAAGGTTCAGGTAAAAGGGCTTGTCGTTCCAAGCGCGGCTCCTGAACCCCGGCTTACGATGGTAACAGGCGGTTCGGGTAAAACGGCGGTTGTAAAAGAGTTTTATACCGGCATGACCATAATTCCCGAACCGAAACTGACGGCTGAATTTACCGTGAGGGCTGAAAGCCTCGCCTCGGCGTCAATTAGATTCGGCGATTTTCCTGCGGCAGTTGTAAAACCAAGCCAGGGGAAAGACGGAGTGTTCCGTGCAAATGTGCCAATACCGGTCAATATGCCGGAAGGCCTTGCCACAATAACATTGCGTGCGGCGGATAAAATGGGGCGTGAAACTATTTGGGAAGAGAATGTATTTTTCGGCTCAAATAAACCCTATGATTTTTTCCAGTGGATTAAGCCGGTTTATAACGACGAAGGGTGGATTGTTTTTGCATCGGGAAATGAAGTTCTGACCGGGTTTGGCGCAAATACGTTTACAGCCGCTGAACTGGAAGGTCAAGGAGCGGATAGATTAAGGGCTAATCTTGACGGACACGGACGGGTGCAGCTTACCGTTACAGGGGAGGGCAGTTTCGGCCCGCTTGCCTTAAAACTTACGGACGACAGCTACAACAGCTACAACAGTCAGCAATTTTATATATTGGCGGATTTCTCCGCCCCTTTGGTAACAATACTGGAAACTCCGCGGAATGAAGGCGCATGGGTGCAAAACGATGTTCCCGTTAAATTTAACATAACAGGCAGCAGAATCAGGGCTGTTGAATGGTCGCAGGACCTTGGCGATACCTGGATGCCGCTGCTTGCAACCGCAGATGTCGCCGCCTTTGGAGCGCGCGCCAACGCGACTGTAGATCGTGTTCTGAATATCTCCGCGCTGGAAGACGGCTCTGTAACCATCTTGATCAGAGCGGTTAACGAATCGGAAGCGTCTTCTTTTGCCCACTTTACCGTGCAGAAAGACACCTCCCCTCCGCAGGCAAGACTGATAATGCCTGTTACAGACGCCAGAGTAAACGGCACCATAAGAATTGGTTTTGAGATAAAAGAAGCCGGAAAGTTAAAATCCGTTGTTTACAAAAGACCCGCAAAAGAAGACCTTCGCGAAATAACGCGGGAAGTGTACCCGTCTTTTGAATGGATAAAGGACTATTCCCCTCTGTTCCTTGAAGTGCAGATGGACGCCCTTGAAATGCCGCTGGACGAAAACATGGTCTTTACTTTTGAAGACAATGCGGGAAACAAGAGCGAAGTCAGCTACTGGGATTTTGTCATCGACAATGAGATGGACCTTCCGGTGGTGGAAATATCCCTGCCGCTTGAAGACGAAGTTATTACAACTGACTTTATCGTCTCCGGTATCTGTTACGACGACGACGAGGTTGAGAGGATATACTTCAGAATAGACGACAATCCCGAACAGATGATCGAATGTAAATACGGTTTCTCTATCCCCGTATACCTTTCAACCATGACTGACAATGAACATTCGGTTACGATATACGCTCAGGATATTTACGGCGTAAAGGGCGAGCCTGTTACGCGTAATTTCCGCATATCTCTTGCTGAACCGACCGCGAAAATAGCCTATCCGTTGTTTGACACTGTTTTGCGCGAGGTGGTAGAGATAACGGGAACCGCCTTTGACGCGAACGGTATTGAGGGGCTGGAAATTTCGCTTGATAACGGCAATACGTTTAACGCCGCTTTCGGTCAGGAAGAGTGGTCGTATAAGTTCAATACAAAAATACTCAAAGACGGCCCTCATGTAATATTCCTGCGCGTATGGGACAATTATGAAATCTCGGCGATGTACTCAAGCCTGATTAACGTTGACAACACGGCTCCGGAAATACTGCTGGACAGCCCCGGAGACGGTTCTGCCACAACAGGCGCGGTTTCCGTAATGGGGCGCGTAATCGATCCCAATCTTGATGATACAAAAATAGAATTCCGCAGTCTGGAAGGAAAAACCGTTCCCGATTATTTAAGAAGCCGCACGGTTGACGCTTCCGCTTTCTTAAAGGAACAGTTTGACCTTTCCGTTATGAATGACGGTCATTACAACATGGAAATTGTCGCTACCGACAAGGCTGGCAATATAACCCGCGTTTCACGTAACATTGAACTTGCCCGCGAGAGTATGCAGAATTTTGTAGAAATTTATTATCCGCTGGACAACGAGAATGTTCAGGGTAACTTTAACCTGTACGGCTTTACCGGCGGAACGGACATGGCAGGAACAGTAACAATCAGAATAAACGGCGCGGATCGCGAAATTGCTGAAGTTTTCGATTCAGGGTACTACCGTTTCTCCCTGAACGAAGAATATTTTTACCCCGGCGTTAATACGATAATGATACACAGCAGTTTCGGCGGAGATGCGCTGGTGCAGTCCGCGGTGCGCAACATTGTTTACAAACCGGACGGGCCTTGGGTTACGATTGACAATATGGAGATGGGCGATTTCGCGTTTGAAAGACCCTGGCTCCAAGGGCGTTCAGGCTATACTCTAAGCGAAGAGGACATGGAAATAGCCGCAGACAAGAAAGGCGATAAGGAAGAAAAAGCCGCCATAAAAAACAAGGTATATTCCTATACCGAACTGTCCTTTGACAACGGGAGAACGTTTGTAAAAACAGGCGGAAGCATCACCAAGAGCGTTGACTGGCGCTACCGCCTTGAAACCGGGGACATGACTGAAGGGATGCACTATATTCTTGTAAGGTCTACGATGAAAAACGGCGAAGTTGCCGTAACGCGGACAATGGTTCAGGTAGACAAGACGTCTCCTGTTATCCGGCTGATAGCGCCGGAAGCGGGGGAGAGGTACAACACCGCCATAACGTATACCGCTTCCGCGACTGACGATGTGGAACTTGCCGGCCTTACCTACCACCTGCGCAAGGGCGACAAGTCCGCCTATGAAGTGCCGGGCTTTATACAGGGTCTGTATTTTGAAACAACCATACCTCCTTTTATCAAACAGGTTGCCAATGAAGCGCCGATGCTGTTCGCCGGCGGAGTAACATACATGGATGTCGGCATGGGATTGTCCTTCTTTGAAGACAATGTAAAGATTCAAGTGTCGTACGGGTTTATGACCCAGGATATTTTTGATGAAATGGGCGGCACCGGACCGGTACGTTACGGCGGACATGTGCTTGGGCTGAAACTCCTTGCGAATATCTACGCCCTGCCTTTCGGATCGTTTATGGGGCCTGACTTTGAATGGCTCTCCGCCTCATTTGCTCTGGGCGCGAATTTCTCCCTGTTTGACCTTGCCCAGGAAGGATACACCCAAAGCGGTGAATCCACATGGATGAGCGCGCTGATAATGCAGGTTGAATTCCCCAAGGTAACCATCCCAAAGAGAAAGAGCCTGCGCACATTCAGCCTCTTTACCGAAGGCCAGATATGGTTTGTTCCGACCGATGTACCTGCCTCATTACATGATATTTCAATTATTATTCCGCATGTTATAATGGGCGTACGATTGTATATTTTCTGATGCAGAGGGGCAAATTTTGCCCCTCTTTAGGAGGTGTTAGATGTTTGCTTTTAAGGAAAAAAACAGCTTTCTTAAAACAATAATCTGCCCGGCGGTAATGGCTCTTTTAAGCATTACCTTATTCCTAACCTGCGATATGCCCATGGGTTTGGGCGATCCGGTAGATACTACTCCCCCGACTATCAAAATATTGACTCCCAAGGATAATGATTTCATACGCGGCATTCTGCTTGGTAAACCCATTACTTTAAGCGGCACCTGTTCTGATAATGTCGGCGTTACCGCATTGGAGTTTGAAATTTACGACCGTACCAATGCGAAATCCGTAAAACCGTCCAAAGTGAATTACAAAATTAATAAAGACGATACATGGTGGGCGGAACTGGTTATAACAAACGCCGGTTCTGCAGATTACCGCATTAAAGTAAAAGCGTTTGACAAAGGCCGTAATGAAGGCGGCGACCAGGTAAACATTACCATTGACATTGTGCCGCCCTGGATCAAGGAAGCCCGTATTCTGAGACACCCCGGTTCCGGGAAAAGTTTCGGCGCTAACGGCGTCTTCGTTAAAGACCTGGAATATTACCGCAGGCTGCAATATGACAGGGCCGAAGCGTACCGGAGTATCAAGTGGGAAAATATCGATGATTTCCAGAATGAATCCTTTACGCTGAAGGTTCTTATTGAACCGGCATTTTCCAATGTAGCCGCAAGCAGACTCTACATTCTGGACGACAAAGGCGAGAAGCTTCACAATACCTATCTTGCGCCCACACGGGATACGAATAAACTGACGCCTGAATGGGATTTCACCCATACGCAGTTGACAGCCCTAAGGTCTGCATATTCAAGCGGCGCTCATTATCTTTCATTTGAAGTTTGGGCATGGAGCGCTTCCGCCTGGGAAAACGGCGCGCCGATACCAGGAGAACTTCCGCGGGTGCAGAGGATTGACGGTACTTGCTGGTATCCCGAATCGGACAGCCCGCACATTTCCGTATATCAGGACAACATGGTAAACGGCATAATAACGCTGGAACCGAACAAGACAGCGGCTCTGCTTATAGATTTCTACGACGACGACAAACTGGCGGAGATTTACGCAGGTTTTGTCTCAAGAGCAACCTTCGATACGCTTCGCGGAAGCGATGACGATGAAAGTTATATGCAGTCTCTGTTGACGAATACGACCAGGAGAGACGCCGCAATTGCCCAGATTGGCAGCGACCGTTACGACCATCAGGTGAGCGGAGAAAACCGGCATCAAACTGTCTCATTGAACACCGGGGCAGTAGGGGAATACTACCTTATCGCCCTTGTAAAGGACGACAAATCGAGCGGTGATGTTTCCGATTATACGTTTGCTCAGGGAGAAAAATGGAGCGTATGCCCCGCTACCAGAGTTCAGGTGAAAGACGCTCAGGAGCCGCTTGTCATTGTTGAAAGTCCCGCAGCTGAAAATATTTTCCCGAATCTGTCCGCGCTGGGAGGTAATAGATTCAACTTCTCCGGTTATACTCTCAACAAGGGAGTCGCCGGAACTCAATATGTTCAAATTGCCTGGTCTCCGGCTGGAAACGTAACAAACGCCCGTACCGCCCTTGAATCCAGTGAAGCGGCGGCTTTATCTCCGGGCAGCGTTTTTGATCATATAAACGGTACAAGAGTGTGGAAACTGACCAACGGCACAACATCCAAAGTAACATTTAACGGGGTTGAGTATACAAGGACAAATTTCTCCCGGCAATTTAACATTATTGATGATTTTACAGTATCGGGTACTTTGCATAACACTGCCAAAACCCTTGTTATTCATGCAGTAGCTGACGCTTCCGCATTTCAAAACTTCCGGCTTACAGGCTGGTCAACCGGCCCGTCGCTGGAGATAACCAGTCATGGGATGAGCGCCGTTCACGATACAAAACAGGACTTGGCGCTGCGTATGAGGGTTAATCCGGGAAGTACCGGCGTTGCGATTGATCCCGCATCGGTAACCATTACAGATGTTACCGGCGATTCAAAGGCTGATGGGCTTGGCACCCTGACGCTCTCCAACGGCGAATACCGGCGGACAGTAACACAGGCGCATATTGAAGCTACCTTCGATGAAGGGTCAACGAGGACTTACCGGTTTACAGCCAAAGATATTTTGGGAAATCTTTCTACCGACCAGCGGAATATAACCATGTCGCATTTGCCGGTTCTTGAATACATTACCTGCAGCAACGGAGAAGGCGAGTACGGAATAGGGGAAATATTGAATTTTGAAGCGGTGTTCTCCATGCCGGTCAGAATTTTCACAGGCGGGCAGGACGGCCCCAGGCTGAAGCTGTATTTTACCGATAACTTTACATCCGTCTCCCGCGAAGCGAGATATGTTCCCGGCGCCGCAGGAAATACGGTAAGGTTTACCTATACAGTTCAGAATGGCGATGACTCCGCAAAACTGCATACATCCCTTGACCCCTTTAACTTAAACTCAGGTCTAATCAGAACTATCGATGACACAGGAGATGCTTTACGCACATTTACAACTCATACCGGCAGGAGCCTACAGGAAAGAGTTACGGTTAAAGTTGACGGAGTTAATCCCAGGATAGAACGCGCTTCATTCAGACAGCCGGGCGATACCGCAGGAGCGCAATACTATAACAACGGAAAAACAGTAACGCTCAAGTTATTGATGAACAAGGAAGTGCGCGTTTCAGGTTCTCCTGTTGCCAGAATTGCGAGTATCTCAGGGACTATTCTCAATATGGACGCCCAGTTCTCTTCGATAGACAATACCACTGTACCGGGCAAGAGTATCCTGTACTTTACCGCCACGGTAAATGACGGCGGAACCGCAAGGCCGGAGAGCCAGCTGCGGCTGGTCAGCCCGTATTTTACATCCGGCGTTGCGAATAACAGCGTTGCCGCCATTACGGACATGGTAGGGAATCCGCTTGTTTTAACCGGTCTTCCGAGTAACAACAATATGCAGGGGGACGCTAACGGTTCGTACATCCAGGAGCAGGCTTTTATAAAAACTACAATACCGGCTGTTCCGAATTTACAAATATGGACTGCCGCCACTGGAGGTACTCAGATAACTGGAACAGCGTCGGTGATCTCCGGAGAACCTCGTTTCATAAGGATGACAGGCGGAGAAGCCAACGCGACTCTTATGTATTCACTGGAAGGCGGAAACGCACCCAAAGCGCTGTCTGCGACAGCCGCAGATAATATCATTCCTGATACAAATGCCGGCAGCAATCACCTTTCAACCTACAAGCGCTCGGAATATTCGGTTACCGTGTGGCAGGTAGATCGTGCGGGGAACAGTTCCGCCGTTGCAACGCCGCGCCAGGTTACGATTAATTCCCGCGCCCCCGAACTAAAGAACATCGGCAGTTCGGTACCGGACGGCTCGTATCCGGCGGGTGAAAAGATAACATTCAGGCTCAGCTTCTCGGACAAGGTGCTGCCTGCTTCCGGCGCGACTATGTCAATTACATTCCAGGGAACAGCGGCAGGAGCGACAGATACCACAACCATTACAGGCACTCCTTATGTAACAACAGCCGGAGTTTCGGACACAATCTTAAGCATTGACTGGACAGTTCCCTCTTCACCGGGCTTGTCAATGAAAAACTTAAAAGCGCAGACAATAACCTTTCCCACTGGAGCCACGACAATAAAGGATGACTACAGCAATCCCCTTATTAGTTACACAGGTTCAACTGAAACCGCCAGCGCGCGACCAATTGCCAATACTTCTTCGTTCCAGTTGCTGCGTCCTGACCTTGAAATACGCTCAATCAGGCCAAGAATAACAGCGGCTAGTCCTGCTATGCCAACCGCATCCGGGCAGGATTCCAACGGCGGATTTAGAACTGAAAATAATAAAATTACCCTTACCTTCAGCGCCCCTGTTTCCGCCGTATCCGGCAAATACATTACAGTGCGCCCTTACGGCAATTGGGCGCTGCCACCCGTCTTAACCGTTGAAGAATTTGACGCCCTTTACAATTATCCGTTTATACAAATAGATGCAAACGGGGACCCAATACTTGATGGAAACGGGAATACACAGTCTGTATCCGCCGCGACCAGAACTACTTATCAACGCAGGCTTACTGATGTTGACGGCAACGGTCTTCCCGTCTCAGGTTCGGAGCCTGGCAATGCAAGTGCGAGGAACTCCTATGTAAAAAATACCCACGGCGTTAAAGCAGGGAGCGCAGGTTTCGTACGTCCTGATACAATTACCAAATTGGTGCTTGATTTCGACACTGATTTGTATACAGGCACTAAAACCACTAACTTAAGGGATGTCTTTAATGCCGCACGCTGGAAACAGCAGCGTATTCATGCCGCCTCAGGCTCTGTTGTTATAACAGGTAGCGTCGTTGAAATAACCATGCCGCAGCCGCTTGATAAAGGGAGAATATGGGAAGTGCTTATTGACGACGGCGCTTTCCAGGATAATGCCGGAAATACGTCTGCGGTAATAAACAAAGATTACGACAATTACAGCTTGGGGAAAGGCTACCGTTTTTGGACGACAGGTACCGAGACTCCGGTAATCCGTATCGACAAAATTTCCTATGACGGAAATGTTACAAGACAAATAAATGCCGATAAGGGATTTATTACAGCTCTTAACGGGACTCAGCGTGTTCCGCCCATTGATACAAGGGTCAGGATTGACTGCGAAACACCAGGAGCTGCAATCCGTTATAACCTTATAAGGACAAGATTTCAGCCTGCTGTTGGGAACGCTGTATTTACAGATACAACTGCTACCAATGCGGGATTTTTTGGAGCCGGCATAAACTTAAACGATGAAGGCGGGTACGGAAACAGAAGCATCGGCAGTTATAATGTCGCGGATAATCTTGCGGCTGACGGCTCCTTTAACCGTCTTTTGGTGCCAACTCTTGTTCAGACAGGAACGGCAACTCTGACTAACGGTACTTTCGCGAAAACCGCTTTGGACACCTGGGGAAATAATTTGATAACCGGAACTAACCTCGCGGCGGCTGCCGGTGAAATAAGAGCCTACTCCGGGCAGATGTTTGTCGGAGAAGCCTTAGGTGAAGCTTCTCTGCCAACTGCCACCGCTACAGATGTCAGGTTGTTTAACGGAAGGCGGGACTATATTAACGCGGCGGCGCAGAAATCATCGGTAACAACAGGCGATTCCGCCGGACCTCAGTTGAATGTATCGTCTTTGGGGCAGGAAGGGGTCTATAAAACCACGCTCCTTTACAGGGACCCCCGTAAGGGTGGTGGAGGGAATAATTATAATGATCCTCCTACTGCCACCACTGTTCGCTTGGCACGGCTTTTGATTCAAGGGTTTGATGTGCCGGTTCATCCGCTAGTCTCCGGTTTCCCGCTTAGGGACGCAGACAGCAATAGTTCTGACAACGACAGCGCCAACAATCAATTTTCAAAAATGGCTTACCGCGTAGGCGGTACTATACCTACGACAAACGTTCTGGCTGAAACCAACAATAATTTTATCTGGGTAACATGGGAAATTGTTACCGACTGGTACCAGAAGGGGAAAGGTTTTGAAGCTAACGGTAACGGCAATTATCTGCATAATCACATCCAGTTTGGAGGTACCAACGCCAACTATAACGCTGTTGCGGCAACTTACGGCGGGGTAATTTACCGTTATCAGAATAGATTCTATTAGGAGGAAATGATATGAAGCGTTTAACAGCTTTAACAATAATTTTTGGCTCTCTTTTGTTTACAGTCTGTGAGCTTGCCCTTGGAACCCGCATCAATATTAAAGGGCCAGTTGTAACCATTTCCGGACCTTCCGCTAACCGCGCGGCAAATGAAACTGACCCTGTGGTAAATACCCTGTTTAACCTGAAAGGAACAGCCGTAAGCCCCAATAAAATTATCCGTATGACAGTTACCCTGGATTATTGGAACAAGGAAAGACAGTCGCTGGAAAGGCAGGGCAGGCAATGGAAGTATGAAAACGGCAGCTGGAAAATCAGTGAAAGCGCCGATGAGGGCTGGAAGGCATACACGAACGCAAGTTATGACACCCAGGAAGCCGATCCTGACAAGCCTGTAAGCACTCCGAAATGGAGTGTGAACGGCGATACAGTATCCTGGAATCTTCCGGTGCTTTTGAGACGGATGGAGAAAGGCGAATATTTTATTACCGTAAGCGCCTGGGATCAAGCGGAAAACCATGACGCAAATTCCGCCCAAAAGATAAAAGTCAGATACAACAACAAGGCTCCCGGTCTTAAAATCAGAGACCCTCTGCTTTTCGGAGGAACAGGTTCGCTTGCGGCTCCAAGGCCTCCTGATTACAACGGCTACACCTTCGATCCTTTCGGCAAACCGGAACAGACAGGCGGCGATCTTAAAAATTTCACCAACAAATTCAAGGGGTTCTCCTGGGAAATTGAGCTTGAAGATACCATGGACGGCGAATATGAAATGAGTTTCGAAATCACCAATCAGCATAATCTGGACAATCCCGGACAAACCAAGGTTGTCTATTACGGCTGGGAATGGGACAAAAATAACGGCCTGCTTCCGCAAATGGGAGGTTATACCGATGTCGGCTCTATCCTGGATACAATCGGAACAACAAGGTACAAAAAAGTCGGTAATGAGATAAAATTTACCGGGGACGGATCTACAGGTGACGATTCCAACTGTAAATATGAAATTGTAAAGAATCTTCCGAAAGACCGGATAACGCCCATGCAGGTAGTATCGCGCCTAAAAGACAACGCAGGCAATGTCGAATACAAATCCAAAGGCTGGTTTTTCTATCTGCCCGATTCGGATAAACCGTATGCCGATATTAATTTTGCCTACAAGGTAAAACCCAATACTCCGCTTTCATCAATTCCCGCAAACGCGCCGGATCAGAAAGTCATGACCCGTAACAGCACCCATGTGGACAACTGGGCTTATGATGACGACGGAGTGCTGAAGCTGGAATACAAGGTTTACAGGCTTCAGGACAACAGCCTGAATACTGACGGCGCGGCTCTTGCGACAGTAACCGAATCTTTTCCAAACGCAAGGCAAAGGGAAAACTGGACTTTCAGGGCGGCAAATACCTATGGCATAGGCCGCTTTAAGGTTGAAGTTACCGTTACGGATATATACAACCGTGAGGGAGACAGGTACGATGGATACTTTACAATCACCAGTAATTCCACTCCCAAGATTAAACAGCCGTTTACAGCCGGGACTATCGGGCAGACCTACTGGGGAGACACTTACGGTAAAATAACAATCAGCGGCACAGCCGAGGTTGAATGTTCCGACACTTGTAACGGAACGCATCATGAAGTAAAGGTAGACAAGGTATTCATGGCGTGGATCAAGCCGGGACTGGGTACCGAAAACAATCTAAGATATATCGATCCCAATGATCCCGGATGGGCCAGGGCGACAACAGGAGGTTTTACCGATGCTTACGGCAATAAGGTGTGGGTATGGGATACTTCTCCCTCTGATTTTGTTTCAACAACAGCGGGAAATAAAGGCGCAAACAATCAGGAAGAGTGGAATTTTTCAAAAGATATAAATTATTTTTCAGATCTTAATATCGGTTCAGGAAGCGGACAAAACCCTTTTTCGGACCAGGTGTTCAGAGTCCGCGTATTAAGCAGCGCGACAGGAAAGGATCTTTCCAGCGTAAGCCAGGTTACTACCCAGGGCGACATACAGGCGCCTAAACTGGAAATAACTTCCATTGCTATAAACAATCACACATATCCGAAATACGGATTAAGCGGTTTCGGCATGATACCTGCAATAAATTCGGGCGACAAGGTAAAACTTAAAGGTACATGGAAGGATGATTCCTACGACACATGGATAAATCACCCCAACAGAATCTCTCTGCTAAAAAACTTTGTAGTCCGTTGGGAAGGCCGGGAACTTAATGTATCCGTTCCGGGAGCCGCTATCTCTACTACCCAGGAATCAGGTGAATATGTATGGGAAACAGGGGAGTATACGTTTATCGCCAATAACCGCGATCCAATCGTAAAATTGAGCGCAAGCCTTCAGGACCTTAACAACAATACCGGTATAGCGGAAGAATACATTATAGTAGAGACTGACAATCCCACATTGATTCGTATTTCCAGTACAACCAATGACGGAAGATACGGAGAAAATAAACCTACGGTTACGAGTATACCAGCTTCGCGGTATATTGATATCTTCCTTGAATTTAACAAAGCGGTTGAATTCTATACATCCGGATCGCCCAATACTTCTTTCCCATATCTTGAGCTTAATAACTCAGGCCGCGCCTTTTATTTGGAGGGCAGCGGCACAAACAAGATTGTGTTCCGTTATTTTACGGACGGTAACTATGGTACGCTTGCTACCGGCTCCGGCGGCGCCGCAACAGGCGGCGTTTCCAATACCGGGACCAACAGGCTTAATGTAACCGGCATCGCACCGAATTCCTATCCTTTGGCAAACTGGGTCAGCGTTATCGGAAAAACTCCGGCTACTTTCCCGAATGATGTTTATCAGGCAAGTAACACTATGTCCCTGTCGGGAGGGAAAAATATTGTTATAGACAAAATTCCTCCGGCTATTTCCAGTATTACCACCAGCGCGCAGACTTCCCGTCCCCACAGCGCAGGCAGCCAGATTTATGTTACGGTAAATTTTACCAAGCCGGTGCAGGTATCAGGACAGTCAGCAACCAACCTTTACCTTAGCCTGCGCGGAGGGAATCTTTTAACCAATACCGCACAGGCGCGTTATGCCAGCGTGGCGGGCGCGTCCAGCATAAGTTTCCTTTATACCGTAGGCGCAACTCATGATACCGGTTCGAGTCATTTTGAAGTTGATACGTTTACGGTAAGCGGTACCGCCAGAATTGTTGATTTGGCGGGAAATCCTCTTGCGGCAGCTCCTGCCATCCCTTCCGGGAATATAACCAGTAATGTGATCATAAAAACCAGCAAGCCGGCCGCTCCGGCTGTTACCGGCATACAGGCTCAGAGTTACTACAGCACCCCTGCATTTAACATTACCGGTCTTGAAAGCACCGCTTCAAAGGTTGAGTATAACCTTAACTATTCATCCGGCGGAAGCTGGAATGTTGTGCCTTCCAGCAAAATATCAGGAACCACTGCTTCCGGCATAGAAATTCCCCTTAACGGTTCTTACAGTATCGCCGTCAGGCAGTATGACAATGCGATGCCGGAGCCGAATGAATCATCTATTGGGACGCTTACGGGGACAGTCAGGGTGGATAAAGGGCCTTTGCTGGTCAGGATAGGCTCTGATACGCCGGACGGCATCTATTCTTATACTGCCGGCGGAACAAATATTGATATTGACCTTGAATTCCGCATACCGCTGACACTTCCCACAGGCACTGCTTTGTCAACTGTATTTATTGAGCTTAACACCAGCGGAGGAAGCGGAGCAGACCCGAATCGGGTGACATTACTTTCACCGGCAGCCGGCGCAAGCAGCAATGTATGGAAATTCAGATACACCGTTCGCGAGAATGCAAGCGTCCTTGCTCTGGATGTTGTTAACATTGACTCTCTGGACACTGTTACAATCAACGATCAATACGGAACACGGGTAAACGGCCCTAACGGCTGGATAAAAAGAGCAGATCTTGACGCTTCTAACCGTTTTTCAGGTCAGAAACAAATAAGAATTATGGCAGGAAGGCCTGTTGTTGCAGCGCCAATTCCAAATGGATTATTAACAAACAATTCCACAACCGATAACATCAGTTTTAACAACACAGGCACACAGTTAAGCTTAATTTTTGATCGTGATATTTACCGCGGTGCAACAGCCGATAAACTTATTATCAGACAGATTTCGGATGACACCGCTGCGAACAGGTTTCTTATCCCAGCGGTAATGACAGAAAGCCAATGGGATGCTATTTTTATTAACCGTACGGATATTTTTACAGAACAAAGCGATCTGTTTCCTGCGGCTACCTTTAACGACTGGGGCGCAAATTCCGCCGCCAGAGCTGCAGCATGGGAAAATATAGGAAAGGCTCTTTACCAGAAGGGCAGTAACGGGGCGACTGTGGGAACCGGAAATAATCTGAATTCCGATACGACGGTTAAGTATGTGCTTAAATATGATGTAAATCCCACAGATGCCAATGCCTCGACTACCGGGCTTACCGGCACAGGCTTTCCTGCAAATAACAACATGGGGCATATACGAACTGCCTTCCGCGCCGCCGAAGCGCTGCGTTTTTCCGCCGCTGATCCTGAGGTTACCATTTCCGGCAGCACTCTTAATATAGCCCTGACCGGAACAAAGGCTCTGCCTGTCAGGGGAGCGCAGTACCAGTGGATATTCCCCAACGGATTTGTAAAGGATTTCCTGAATAACGGAAACGGCAGCGCTAGCAATACCGGCGCAGACGGCAGCATTAGTTCCGTCTCAACGGCAGGCGGAGCGCGGGTTCTGTCATTTAATGGTACGGGTGCGGCTATTAAAACGGTAGAAACGCCTGTAATCCGCATTGACAAGGGCAGTGACATAGAAACATTTAACAATACGGGTGCCAACCGTCAGGCGCGGCAGCGGCTACAATCAAGCGTCAAAATCAACTCAAGAACGCCGGGGGCGGCGATAACATACGATAGAAGGCAGACCACGGACAATGTAGGCAGATTAATTACAAGGAATATTTCGAATCCAACTACTCCTAATGCTGCTCCTACTGCAGCCCAAATAACTGCCTTCGGTACTACCAATACAAACAATCTACCGAATATCGGCACAAGAGCTACCGGAGCTGCCGGGCGTACGTCCTTTGAAAATACCAAAATGAGGCCGCAAAGCGGCGTTGACGGAAGGGGGAATACCAGTCCCATTACCGGCGCTAATTGGACGGGGCTTGGCTTAAATTATTTTACAGCTATGGCCGATGCCTGGACAGCGGTACCAACGTATACGGCGGACTTTCTCATCGGTGAAGACAATTACAATACCGGAGGTATGGAAATCCATATCCGGGCGCAGGCAACCAGAACCGGAATGACTAATTCCGCCTATGGCTATGAATCGGCTTACCGGTCGGTGCTGGTTTTCAACAATCAGGATATTTACGGAAATGATCAGAATCAGGCTGTCGGCGGCGGGGTTAACCGCGTATGGGTGCGGGGTTCAAATACTACAGCCGGCGATCCCACAGTGCCTGATTTCCCCATTGCGCGCGACCCGGCCCTTTCGCGAAAGGCAAGGTTAATGACCCCCATTGACGGTACAGGTATAAATCAAAATTCATCATTTACCTACGCTGCTATTCCAACCACTGCCGTTGGAGCCGGTGGCAACCATCTCTGGTTCTGGGTTACCTGGAAGATCAATGTGCCCGCTTATGTTGATGTATTCTACGGAACATTACCTACAGATGCGACAGACCTTTATCAAACACCCAGGACCAACATCAGGTATCTTTTCCATGCCTACTTTCCGCATAAGGAGCATTATGCCCTCTTTCCGGGCAGAACCACTGTAATGGAAACCAGAGCGATTTATGCTGGTCAGTGGGATGGCGATCATGGTAATGCTCAGTTAACCTCCGCCACTACCGCACCTGATAAAAGGGATTAGTCTTCAGTCCACAGCCTCCTTCGGGAGGCTGTTTTTTTAGAATGAATAGCGCACTTTTAGTTTTATATATGAATTTTCCCAATACTGGCCAAGTTCTCCTGCGTTGTCTCCTGCAAAGATTCCTGCTGAAAGTTCAATGCACGTATCGTTCAAAGACCATGCAACAGAGGGAACAATTAAACAGTCAAAGTCTTCAATGCCCCAGATATTTACCAGCTTACATTCCATTTTGTCCCTGAAAAAGTTTTTTTGAATTTGCACAATAAGCCTTGTACTGGTAACATCGCTTGCGCCTTCGCTGTCCAGCGCGGGGTTGCGTGTTACATTCTCGTCAAGCAGGCGTATGCTTTCATTGCACTGAATGTTTATGTTTACTCCGGCGAATATGTCGCGGTCAAAGCCGATTGCCCAGGAAAGAAAGGGGTTCTTTACTTTTCCGTCTTCGCCGGTTGTGTCTTCCGTAATGTTAGCCGCAAATTCAGCTCTCACAGTAAAACCGGACAACACTTGTGAATAGTCAACGCCTATCTGATGATAGCGGCTGTATTCGATGTGAGAAGAGATCAAACCTTCACTGCCTGAAAAAGGATCTTTGCCGGAAATGTAATTTTTGCGCATGTTGGAAAGAAGATCGTCAACTCCGGTAAGTGTTACTGACGGGCGGAACATGTTCCCGT
This sequence comes from Treponema sp., assembly GCA_031256035.1. GTDB lineage: Bacteria > Spirochaetota > Spirochaetia > Treponematales > Breznakiellaceae > WQXQ01. The sequence goes on from JAIRRJ010000078.1 coordinate 54,615, forward strand.
AAAAATACTGAAAGCCTAAATCGGACTGGGCAATGACAGTGTTAAAACGCAAGCCTGTTTGAAAATACTCAACACCTGATGTATCGGGGAAAATTTCCGGGATGTCAAAACTGTCCTTGTTTTGATTGAAAAGCTGTTTTATTTGCGATGCGGAAACAAGAGGTGAAAATTGCTCTATGGCGCGATCCAGCACCCCATTTGAGAATTGCGCTTCCATGTTTGAGTACTGATCCGGCATCCATCTTCCGTCCTTTGCAAATCTGTGACCCGCAAAATTGGGCAGGAAGACGGCTTCAACTTCAGAAAAATCTCCTATCCTGTAAGAAGCGTGAACCATAGGACGTGCGATTTTCATTGCCCTTGATTCTGTAATGTTTGTCAAATCCGAATAGTCAAGCGGGTTTACGACATCAAGAGGGCCGGGACTGTACATCCTGCCCCAGCGCAGTTTCATTAAGCCTGCCTCAACAACGACTCTGTCGAAGTAGCCTGCAAGCCACATTTCGTCCAGTATCATCGGGGTATAAGGGTCAAAGCTGTTGTCCATAAGCTCCGCAAAAGCCCTTTGCGAAAGATTAAGACTTATATAGCTTTTTGCATTTTTACCGCTTACAGTAAAATTTAACTTTGCGCTTAACATATCCCAGACTGAAAAGCCTCCGGCATCCCCGCTGAAATCGTGGACAAACAGGGTAGGGCCAGCTTCAATTTCTCCAGCCAGTGTAAGAGTGAAGGGCAGCAGGCTTTGCTGGCCGGGCTTGAGATTATCTTCAACGCCGTCTTCATAATCGCCGAAACCGAAACCAAACTCCTGGGCATGGCAAAACAACGGGATAAACAGCAAGAGCAATAAACAACGCTTTATCATCACGGCCTTCCGGTTTTCAAAAACTGCCTTGTAAACACGGAGTCAGGGATAGGATCATCGTATTTGATCATTTCAACATTCAGGGTAGTCGAAGTTTTATCCGCCACAGTGGTCATTTTGGTTGACATGATGGCAAGCCGCCCCTGCACCTCCTGCAATTTGAGGATTTCAAGATTTTTTACGAGAACTCCCGCCTTGTTGTACAGTTCAACCTTCATCGTTACCTTTGTCTGCTTGTCAATCCACTGGATCATCTTTGAATACTGGTAAGAGCTGTCCTTAGGCACAGACTGTATCACATAACAGGGGCTGTTATTCAGGTTTTCTTCACGTAACAGGGTGTGGTTGTCAAGTCCGGCGCTGCGGTGAGCCGAAGAAATATCATCATTGGAAAAATCCGTCCCCTGAAAACTTTTTGAGCCGTCAGATGCGGCAATGCGGGCAGGCTCGCCTCCAAGAGCGGGCAGGAATATCCATCGGTCATCGGAGCTGTTTGGATTTTCCATGGTAAGGAAACGGACGCCCCTTACGGAAGCCGGCTGTTGAAACACAATCACAGCCCTGTTGCCGTTGGGACCTTCCTTGGAATACTGATCGATAAGCCTTTCGGTAACAGTGCCGTTTTTGTCCTGTATCAGCATCCTTGATCTTGTAGAAACAGATTCCGATTTAATGCGATCCCTTGACGCCCGGACGATGGATAACGCATCTTCTTGTGAATGTGCAAAAAGCGTACAGTAAAAAAGCACCGTCAGTAAAATAATCTTTTTCATACTTTCCTCCTGTTTAAATAACAACGAACCACACGAACTATTACTCTGAAATCTCTCTTTGTTCGTGCAGGTTTGTGTGCGTACCATAGGTACGAGTTCGTGGTAAAATCCCTGAATGTTTATTATTGACAGCAGCAGCCGTGATAAACTTTGGTTTTATCAAAATCAAAAGAACGGGCAAGACCGTAAGGCTTACAAGCGAGCTTGTAAACATTGTAATGGCGATTAAAAGCCCAAGGCTCACCAGCATATTGAATTTTGATAAAAGAAGGACGGCAAAACCTGCGCCCACAGAAACGGCGTTAATAATTATTGCTTTGCCGGAACCGGCATAACTGCGCCACAGGTAATCTCCCGCGCCTCCGCCGTTCCTGTACTCCCGTTTGAACGCTTCAAGAAAATGGATAGAATAATCGATCCCGACTCCCACACTGACGCTTGTTACCATGGCCGTTCCCAGATTAAGCTTAATCCCTGTAAATCCCATTATCGCGAAATTGGCGAGTATCGAAATTGAAAGAGGCGCGATACCTATGATTCCCGCAATCAATGACCGGTTTGAGGCCGCTACTATGATAAAGACCAAGAGGATTGAAACAAAGACTGAAATCAGCTGGGATTGCACGACAAGCCGGTTCAACGAACCTTCCACCATTGTCGAGCCGCCCACAGTTACTTTTACACCGTCAGGAACATGTGCCGCCAGATACCGGTCGATTGCATTGAATATTCGTGTAGAATCTCCCATCCCCAGGGTTTTTAGCTGCACAGTAGATTTTACGGCGGTAGGCTCAAGAGCATCGTTTGCATAAGTTGAGATGCTGCCGGAGAGCAGAACAAGGTAATTTGATACCAGCTGCTGTAATTGTTCCTTGGTATCTTTCCCGTAACGGGCGGGGTCGGCAGGTATTTCATAATAAGCGGCGCCTTCGTAATTCACCTCACGCTTGAGCCTGCGGACAAGATCATTGGCGCTAAAGTCGTGTGATGCGCTTGCCGCATTGTCCATGAGGGCGAAAAATTCTTTTTCGGTAAGTAACTTTTCATTATCCGCTGACATTGTGCCGGCAGGCGCGGAATGAACATCAGATGCGCTTTCTTCAAATCCGCCGAAACCAAAATCATCAAAAAAGAAAGAATCCTCCTCATTCCTTTCAAGCCCGGCAGCGTCTGCGTCCGCATTGAGAATCTGGTTGATACGTTTTACAAGATCGGTAAACCCCATCACCTTGCCCACATCGGGTATTTTTCCAAGGTATATGCCAAGACCGTCCAGCGCGGCAAGGGTATCGGGGTGCAGGGTTAATTCATGGCTTTCCGACTCCAGTACTACGCTAATGATTTTTGATCCGCCGAAATTTTCCCTGATGAAAATATCCGATTTATGAACATCAGTATCCGGTTTGAAATATTCAATCATTGCGTTATCGCTTATTATTTTTGTAAGCCCGTACAACGAGATGAAGATTGCGGCAGCAGCGAAAAAGACAACGGTCTTTCTTTTTTTTGCGATGATCATCAGGTTATCTGCAATAACAGCTCCGGGACGGTGGTTTTCTGTTTTCGGCGCGCCGGCAAAAAGTGCCGCACCGGCGGGACCCTTAATAATCAGCAGTGACGGAATAAGTGTAACCGCCACGGTAAATGCCGCCAGTACGCCGAAACTGGCAAAGAAACCGAAATCCCTTATGGGCGGCACTGATGTAAAACACAATGAGAAAAATCCGGCAAAAGTGGTAAGAGCCGCAAGAAACACCGGTTTAATTATTTTGCGTAACACAGTCAAGACCAATGCTTTGTGTTCTTCCCGGTTCATCTCACGGTTTCCCCTGTCGTTAATGTAATGGGTTACAACATGAATGCCGTAGGCGCTGCCAACTGCCACAAGTATTACAGGAAGCACCGTGCTTATTACAGAAAGTTTTACCCCCAAAATCGGCATAGCGCCCACCGACCATATAACTGCGATAAGCACGGTTAAAAGGGGCAGTATCACCTGAGTGAAACGCCGGAACGAAAAAAACAGAACCGCAAGCACCACAATGACTACAAGGGGAACGAGAAGCCTTAAGTCAGCGCTTACAGATTCGTTAATTGAAGCGACAATCACAGGCATTCCGGTTACATAGACGGTACAAAAACCGCCGAACATTTCATACGCCAAATCGCGGATAAAAAGAAATTTCTCGTTTACTTCAGGCAATCCCGCTTCTTCCTGCGAAATTGTCAATGGAATGAGTATCTGTGTTGCGGTAAAATCATCGGAGACAAGGGAGCGTTCGTAAATGTCCCATGATAAAAGCCGCCTTTTTAACTCGGTTATTTCCTCAGCCGTTCCCGAAAAATCACCGGGAACGAGCGGCTCTACAGTGATCGCCCCGTCTACAGAAGTGATATAATCTGCGTTTACAATAGAGACAACTTCCTTGATTATTGAGATATTCGTTAATTCTTTATTATAATCGCGTATGCGATTAAGGAATTCACGGTCAAATACCGTACTGTATTCACGTTTTAACCCAACCAGAATAAAGAGGGAACTTCCGAATGTACGGTCTATCCGGCGGGATGTGCTGAGAGCCGGATCATCTTCCGGCACAAAGCGGAGGTTATTGTTGTCCAGTTCGGCGCGCGGCAAAAAAGCGGCGAAAAACAATGTTATGAGCGTAATTACGGCTACTATGAGCCACGGCCGTTTAAAAAACTTTTCCATCTGTAACGCCATCATTGTAAACTATTGCGAAAATAGGGGCAAGTGATTAATAATAGGATCATGGAGTCAAAGAAAGAAAGAATTGCCGCGCTTGAACGGCTTATACAAGGATACCAGGCCTCTTACTACAACGGAGAAGCGGAGATTTCTGACAGTGAATTCGATCTGCTATGGGATGAACTAAAAAGCCTTGCACCGGATAGTGAGGTTTTGAAAAAAGTAGGCAGCGGGCCGGATGTTGACGGATTTCCCAAGGCAAAACACTTGATCCCAATGGGAAGTCAGGATAAAGCCTCCAATCCCAAAGAATTCCTAGACTGGGCAAAAAAAACAGCGATGAAAGCGCAAAATTCACCTAATGACAGGCAAAAAAAGACAGAAAAAACTAAAGAACAAAAAACGTTAACCATTATAAATAATGAGTTAACAAGAATTTTTATCGTTCAGTACAAGCTGGATGGTGCAAGCCTTGAACTGCAATACGAAAAAGGGAAACTCCAACGGGCGGTTACAAGAGGAGACGGGGTAACAGGCGATGACATAACCGCCAATGCGCGGCGTATGGCGGGGGCTGTTCAAAAACTCGATATTCCCTTTACAGGCGGCGTAAGGGGCGAAGTGGTTATGACCCATGATGTCTGGAAGGGCAAGTATTCTACCAAAGCAAACTGCCGCAATGCCGCCAACGGGCTGATGCGCCGCAAGGACGGGCAGGGCTGCGAAGATTTGAGGGTCATTGTATATGACGCGGCAGCCTCGGGTGATGATCATTTTTTTCAGGACGAAAAGCAAAAGCTGGAATGGCTTACAAAGCGGGGGTTTGAAACAACGGTAACAAAGGTCTTTTCAACGGCGCAGGAAGTTATTGCTTACCGCGATGAAGTGGCGGCAAAAAGGGATAAGCTCCCCTTTGACATCGACGGCCTTGTTGTAAAAGACATTGAAACCGACATGGCGGATTTACGCAGGGCGCGCCCTGAAAAACAGATAGCTTTCAAGTTTGAACTTGAAACAGCTTTCAGTGTGTTACGTGAAATTCAGTGGAGCGAGTCGGGCGCGACCTATACGCCCATTGGCATCATTGATCCTGTGCGCCTTGCGGGAACTACTGTAAAACGGGCTAACCTCAATAACCCAGATATGATCCGCGCAATGGGGCTTAAGATCGGCTCTACAGTGTCCGTTGTAAAACGCGGAGAAATAATTCCCAAAATTGAGGGTCTCGCACCGTTAGGTGCGATGCCTGTTCAGCCGTCCACAGAGACTGAAGAAATTGTTTTTCCTAAAACTTGCCTTTCCTGCGGATCAAAACTTGTTGATGGAGGTACAAGGCTTTACTGCCCGAACCCGGGATGCCCCAAGCGCCTCCTGCACCGGCTGGAAAAGTGGGTTTCAGTGCTTGATATCCGGGAGTTGGGAGTAAAACTCATTGATCAGCTTTTTGAAAAAGAAAGAGTTAGAAACATTCATGAATTGTATACCCTGATGACAGACGAACTTGCAGAATACGACAGGATGGGAGGCCTTTCTGCCGCCAAGGTGATCCGGCACATACAGACAAAAAGAAGTCTTTCCCTTGCGGTCTTTGTTGCAGGTTTTGATCTTGAAGGCATTGCCGAAACCACCATGGAAAAAATCGCTTCCGCAGGTTTTGACACATTAGAAAAACTCCGTGCTGCGACAGTAGACGATTTTGCCGCCGTTTACGGGCTGGGGGAGATCACCGCTTCCGTTATTGTCGAAGGGCTTAAAGAATGCGTAAGCGAAATGGACGCTGTATTAAAGACAGGCGTGATTACCATTGCGCCGCCTCCGTCAGAAGAAATGCAGCCCATGCGCGGGCTTTCCTTTTGTTTTACGGGCGAGCTTAAATCCATGAAACGCGGCGAAGCGGAGGAGAAAATAAAAGCCCTCGGCGCTCAGGCAAAGTCATCGGTGGTAAAGGGGCTTTCATACCTTGTAACAAATGATCCAGCTTCCAGCTCCTCAAAGAACAAAAAAGCCAGCGAACTGGGAATAGAGATCATTGACGAGGAGCAGTTTCTGGCATTGTTGTCAAAGGCTGAAAAACCAGCATCTGTTCAAGGGGATTTATTTGCTTAACTGTTCCCTGCCATTTTTACCGTGGTGCCTCAAGTAAAAATCGAACCGTAGGAATAGATGCCTCAAGATAGAAAATCTAACCAAAGGAACCGAAGCGCAACGGCTTCAAGTTTGATTTATGAACAAACACAGGAACA
>JAIRRJ010000031.1 GCA_031256035.1 Treponema sp.
AGTCGATAATAATCAATTATCCTGCATCCGCATTTCAAGGCACCCCCTGAAAAAGGGCGTTGGAAGGTTTTGGCGTTGGAACGAATGTTGCATATTTACCATGTCCGCCAAGAAGCAGATTTTTCCTTTTCTCTGCAAATTCCCTTAAATTTGCACAAAACACCTATATATTCCACTAAATAACAACCGTATTTTTTATCTATGACAGGGCAAAAGTCATTGCCGCTGCCAAATATATGTTTGCATATGCAAACAAAACACAAGGAGTCATTATGTCTGAAAAAATGGTAGACGAGTGTATTTACCTACGGATCAGTGAATTGAAAAAGGGCAGTATCCAATTCACTGATTCAACCAACGCGGCGCGGCTTATCAGGGAACATGGCCGTGATATTCGGTACAACAAGGCGTGGAAAAAATGGGTCGTCTGGAACGGAAGGTTTTGGGAAACGGACGACAGCGGCGCATTGGTACACGAAAAAGGTCTTGAAACGGTTCGCAATATCTATGACGAAATCATCAAGACCGACGACCACCGGGAACGGATGGACATTGAAAGGTATGGAATGTTAAGCGAAAGCGTGAGAAGGCGGGAGTCGTTTGTTAAAGCGGCTCAATGGGTGAGCGAATTGAATATCAAAAGCGATGATCTTGATCCCGACCCGTGGCTGCTCAATGTTCAAAATGGGACAATCAATGTGATAACCGGGGAATTCACCGAACACAAACAGGAGAACATGATCACCAAACTTGCCAATGTTGAGTATGATCCTGCCGCTGATTGCCCGTTATGGAAACAGTTCATTCGTGAAATCATGGGTTACAAGGCGGATTTGATCAACTTTGTGCAGACGGCGGCGGGGTGGTCGCTGACCGGGGACATTTCGGAACAAACCATGTTTATCCTGTTCGGTTCCGGGGCTAACGGAAAATCAACTTTCCTCAATACGATAATGTATCTGCTGGGCGATTACGCCACGTCAACCAATACTGAAACATTTATGAAAAAAACCGGAGACCAAAACACCAACGATCTGGCAAGATTACGGGGCACCCGGTTTGTAACCACCACGGAAGCTGAACAGGGGCGGCGGCTGTCCGAACCGTTGATCAAGAAAATTACCGGCAATGATCCGATGACGGCGCGGTTCCTGTACGGCGAGTTTTTTACGTTTACGCCGACATTCAAGATTTGGATGGCGACCAACCACAAGCCGGTGATCAAAGGCACTGACCACGGTATATGGCGGCGGATTAAGCTGATACCGTTCACAACCCGGATTGAGGAAAAAAAGCAGGACAAAGACCTTGAGTTGAAATTGCGGAATGAGGCAAGCGGAATTCTCAACTGGCTTTTGGAGGGAGCCGCCCGTTGGAAACGTGAACGGCTGCAAGCTCCAGCAGTTGTCCTGAACGCAACGGACGAGTACCGGGGGGAAATGGACGTTATCGGCAATTTTTTGAAAGACCGGTGCAGGGAAGATTTTGACGCAACAATTCGGATCAGGGAATTGTACAAGGCATATTCTGACTGGTGTGATGATAACAACGAACATGCCGTAAGCGAGCGTTTTTTTACTTTGCGGCTTAAAGAGATGGGCTATGAGCAGGGCAGGACAGCCGAGGCGCGGTTCTGGTCGGGGCTGGCGTTGCGGGTGTAGGAGGCAGAGAATAATGAGCGGGTACGTTTGCGGTTTCGCCCGCTGGCTCACCTGAAGGTTCGCCGCCGTTTCTGGCATACAGCGGCATTATTGGGGCTCTGAACAGGCGGCATTTGCTCATCTACACTCTGCGAGTGCTTTTTCTTGGTTCCCCCTTGCTCCCCTTGTAGGGCGGTGAAGGAAAAACACAATATGCGGGTTTTTGCATAACAGGCTTATGCTGTAATATGCTTTATTTATGTTCTGTGTATGCGAAAACCTGCAAGAATTTTCCAGTTGTCAAAAATAAATTTCCCACTTACAAAAAATGGCAAAATTAGGGAGACGCACGCGCTCCCCGGTGAAAAAAATTGCGTCCATGCAATTTTTCACCTTAGAGTTTTTTCTCCGAAAAAACTCAACTAAAGCATTTCTCCAGCGACCTCCATGTCGCCTAAAGCCAAATAAAATCCATGACTATTGGGCTTGTCATGGATGACTGGTAAAATCGGTTAAATTCGGGTTTATTAGTCATCATCAGAATTACGTCTTATTTGCTCTCTCCATATACTTATTATATTTCTATTTTTATTTTATGACTATAAAGACAAAAAAATAAATAAAATATATATAAAGGAATTATATATAGTGAAAAGGAAAAAGTTACGAAAAATGACATTCGATAGTCATGGGTGTTTTTCATATCCGGCTGGCTGTATCATCGGGTTAATGCCCGATACAAGTACCGCCTGTTTGTATGTTTCACTGCCGAGTAGGTTACTGGCGGTTCTTGTATCGGGGCGAAGCTGAATAATTTTCTTTCGGGAAAATGCCAGCCGCCTGAAAGGGGGCTGGTCTTACGGCACATTCCTCTTGGTCTTTGCTTACACTCACGGCTGATGCCGCCGGTCTGTGCGTATTCGCAAGAATACGTGCAGTCCGGCGGTTATTTTCAGGATAAATTAGCACTTGCGAAGTATTGGGGAGGTTTATCACTGACGAAGCCGTGAGGACTTAGCCTCAAAAAATTGGGTGGGCGGATTACGACCCGCTGTGTCGGCAGGGCGGCAGGACGCCGCCTGTTACAGTAAAAAATTGCAAACATGGACGTTTGCAATTTTTTCTTCTTCTCAGCCAACAGCTACGGCTGTTGGCTGCTCCTTCCCCTTTGAGCCGTTTATGAAGGGTTTGTGAACGTAGCGTAGCGTAGAGAACAAACCCAACCTTTTTTGTCTTGGAAGATGGGGAAGCCCGGCGGCGAGGGGAAGGGACAATATAAGCCGCCGCCAAGCCGACACCGAAGTACGATGGGCTGGAAGGTTGCGTGGGTTTGGGTGGGCGGTTTGCGGGTGATTGCCCACGGGTTTTTGATTGCGGGTAAGTGTTGCTGTATGCGAAGTATTAAAATTGCCACTAAGAATGAAATGGCAACTTTGGGGAGAAAGATTGCCCCCGCGCCCCAGCGCCGGGTGGGTGGGTTGAGACGAGCAATGTTTTACTTTACAGCA